>DAOVVZ010000289.1:0-3615 GCA_030636915.1 Methylomarinum sp.
CCGCCTCTATTTTAGAAATGCACCCTAATACTTTGCGCTCACGTATGAGTAAACTCGGTATTCGACGCGCCACAAACGCAAATTAACAAAATAACAAAATAACGTAATTTCACGACATTTCGTCACCACAACACCCCTGCTTAATTTCCAAACCACCGCACTGAAACATATAACCAATTGTTTTTTAAACAATTTAACCCTATTAACATATTTTGGCACAGTCCCTGCAATAGCTATGTCCATATCATCTGTATTTAAGGACATTATCATGAAAAACAGACCGCCTCTTCCGCCTTTTACTCAACAAACGGCAGAAGAAAAAGTACAACTGGCTGAAAACGGCTGGAATAGTAAAGACCCTGTAAAAGTGGCTAGTGCCTACACCGTTGATTGTCAATGGCGTAACCGTGCTGAGATATTTAGTGGTCGAGACAAGATTATCGAATTTTTAACCCGCAAATGGGAAAAGGAATTGGATTATCAATTAAAAAAACAGCTTTGGTGTTTTTCAGACAATCGCATCGCTGTGACCTTTCGCTATGAATGGCATGACGATTCGGGGCAATGGCATCGTTCATACGGTAATGAGCTATGGGAGTTTGCCGAGAATGGCTTAATGCAACAACGCATCGCCAGCATTAATGACAAACCCATCCAGTCATCAGAACGTGAATTTACTTAAACAGGAGATAAAGATGAGCGCAGTGACCGTTCTTACCAGCCCTACATGTAGCTATTGTCATGCGGCTAAAAACTTGTTGCAGCAACAATGCATTGATTATCAAGAACTAGATTTATTTAAAGATGGCGAGCAAGCGCAACAACTTTTACTTAAAAGCGGCCAGCGCACGGTGCCACAAATTTTTATCAACCATAAACCCATTGGAGGCTTTACCGAATTATCTAATTTACTCAGCAACAATGAATTTGATTCATCTCAATTACCTACACTTTAAATTTTAAGGAACATATTATGTCTAATCTAAAACTATACCGTCACCCATTATCTGGACATGCTCATCGTGCAGAATTACTTTTATCCATTCTAGGACTGGATGCCGAAATCATTGATGTTGACTTAATGAGTGGTGAGCAAAAAACGCCAGAGTTTCTAAACAAAAATAGCTTTGGACAAGTACCTGTTCTTGAGGATGGAGACATAACTATCGCAGATTCCAATGCCATACTGGTTTATCTGGCCAGCCAATATGACACTATACATACATGGCTACCTATTGAACCGGCCAAAGCCGCTGAAGTTCAACGCTTTTTATCTGTAGCGGCCGGCCCTATTGCAGCAGGCCCTGCAACAGCACGTTTAATCAATTTATTTGGTGCTCAACTGGATCATGTTAAAGCGATTGAGACATCTCATCATATTCTTGGCTTATTAGAGGAACATCTTGATGGACATGATTGGCTGGCAAATGATCAACCCAGTATCGCTGATCTTTCTAACTACCCGTACATAGCTCACGCACCTGAAGGTGATGTATCTTTGCAGCATTATCCAAATGTTAGAGCATGGTTGCAACGAGTTGAATCTTTGCATGGCTTTATTCCGATGCAAGCATCAGTTGTTGGGTTAGCGGCTTAACGCGTTAAAAGTCCTTCCCTTGCTGGGGAGGGCTTAGGAGCGAGGATTCAATAATGTACGAATCTTGACTTGTTTTTTTGCCCGTCTTCTGCGTTGTAGCAACAGTTGCGTAGCCTGCTATGCGCCCATTACTACGCCTTGAATACGAACAAAAACCCTGCGTCAAACTTTCGCATATTATTAAATCCTCGCTCCTTAAGAACGTTAAGTTGATTTTATAAAAACGCGCCAACATCCACCAACTAACACAGCGAGGTACATGATATGAGCAAAGTGATTGAATCACCTTTCCATAGGGGTGAACAAAAAATCCAGCAACGCTTGGGTGTACGCGACAAAATGGAACGCTTTGGTCGTCAGGTTATTCGTGATTTTATGCCTGATCAGCATAGAGATTTTTACGCGCAATTACCTTTTGTTTTTGTTGCTCATGCCGATCAGCAAGGATGGCCGTGGGCATCCATATTATTTAATCAACCGGGATTTATTAACTCCACGGACAATAAGCACCTGCAAATTAACGCCACACCTGTAACAGGTGATCCATTAAACGAATCTTTAATCACTGGCAACAGATTAGGCTTACTAGGCATAGAACTAGAAAGCCGTCGCAGAAATCGTTTATCAACATCTATCAGCCATGCCTCTGATAAGGGTGTAGAGCTAACCATCAACCAAGCCTTTGGTAATTGCCCGCAATATATCCAGCACCGCGAACTACACAGCATAGATCCATTATCTATGGCTCCAGCGGCCTGTGAATATTTAACTGGATTTGATCAACAAGCGATTGATTTAATTAGCAATAGCGATACCTTTTTTGTCGCCAGCTATATTGCCAATGGCAGCCATGCCGCCAGTGAAGGTGCAGATGTCTCTCATCGCGGTGGGAAACCTGGTTTTATTAGAGTGGATGATGCACAGTCACTCACCATTCCCGACTATCTAGGTAATTTTCATTTCAATACACTAGGCAATTTTCTGGAAAACGCCAAAGCAGGATTACTGTTTATTGACTTCACTCACGGTCACTTACTCACACTGACAGGCACAGTAGAAATCTTATGGGACTCACCAGATACTCAGTTTTTTACAGGGGCAGAAAGACTCTGGCGATTCCACATTGATCATGGTCGCTGGCTTAAAAACGTACTGCCATTACGCTGGAATTTACAAGATTATTCACCCAATACTGAACTAACCGGTAGCTGGAAAGAAGCCGATGCGGCAAAAAAAGCAAAAAGTCTAAGCAATACCTGGCAGCCATATCAGCTCATTAAAATTGTCGAAGAAAGTAGTGTGATCAAATCCTTTTATCTACAAGCACCGGCAGATCAAAAACCTCATTTTAAAGCGGGTCAGTTTTTAACTCTGAAGACCGAAATAGAGGGTAAGGAGCACATTAGAACCTACACAGTATCCAGTGCACCTGGTGATGCCCTCTTTAGAATCAGCATTAAACACGAGCAAGGTAATAATGATACACCTTCCGGTGTGTTTTCTAGTTTTATGCATCAGCAAATAAGGGTGGACAGTGTTATTAATGCTAAAGCCCCAACAGGATCTTTTACCTTCGATGCATCACGCAAGCGTCCAGCGGTATTGATAGCTGCGGGCATAGGTATTACACCGATGATTGCCATGGCTAGACATGCCTTGCAGGAAGCCATACGGACTCGTTCAATCCAACCAATAACGCTGATTTGCTCAGCGCGAAATAATACGCAACGCGCCTTTTATGCTGAACTCAATGAAATCGCTGATAACTCAGCAGGTTATCTCCGTATCTTCTGGGCCTTGAGTCAACCAGAGCCACACTTACAAGCAGGTATTGACTACCAGCATATAGGTCGTATTTCTAAACAATGGTTGCAGACGCTATTACCAGCAGATGATTACGATGTTTATCTATGCGGCCCCAACAGTTTTATGCAAAGCCAATACAACAGACTTAGAGCGTTGGGTGTTAGTGATTCGCATATTTTTGCCGAAGCATTTGGCCCGGCCTCATTAGTACG
>DAOVVZ010000264.1:0-3811 GCA_030636915.1 Methylomarinum sp.
GATGGTTGTGGTAAATGCTGTTTAAACAAATTAGAAGATGAAGATACTGGGGAAATATTTTTTACCAGTGTCGTCTGCAACCTAATAGATTTAGACACTTGCCGTTGTACCCGTTACTTAGATCGCACTACATTAATCCCCGAATGCCTGGATCTAAAACAGCACGACTTTTCTGAATATAACTGGTTACCCTCTACCTGTGCCTATCGATTACTAACAGACGGAAAGGAATTACCGTCATGGCACCCACTGGTTTCTGGTGATCAAGAGTCGGTTAAAGATGCCGGTGTTTCAATCAGCAGTTTTGCTATGAAAGAGTCTGGTGTTGATGATCTGGAAGATCATATTATTGAATGGTTAGATTAAGGGCACCTCTATTAATTCATGACTAAAACATAAATGGCTATTAAAACCTTTAAGCGCCCTACCCTAAAAGTAGTTTTTACCCAGAATTTTACCCACAGCGATTTTAGACATAAAAAAAGCCTATCACTTACATGATAAGCCTTTGATTTAATTGGTCGGGACGGCCGGATTCGAACCGACGACCCCTACACCCCCAGTATAGTGCGCTACCAAACTGCGCTACGCCCCGACAATTAAACTTTTTAGAACAACCTATGAATATAGGCCGCTTGTAAAAAAAGTATTCTACCGTATTTCTGACTTCCTTGTCAGTAGCAAATACTATTTCTATTCTTTATTTTAGTAATTCCAAAATATCTTCCAACTCGCCAATCATCTGGTGTACCAGTTGCTTAGTTCGATTAGAATCTTCTTTTGCGTCATCACTCGCCAAGTGAGCTCTTGCGCCACCTATGGTATAGCCTTGTTCATAAAGCAATGAGCGTATCTGACGAATTGTTAAAACGTCATGTCGTTGATAATAACGTCTATTTCCTCGTCTTTTAACAGGACTAAGATCGGTAAACTCTTGCTCCCAATAACGTAATACATGCGGCTTTACCCCACATAAATCACTAACTTCACCAATAGTAAAGTATCTTTTTGCCGGTATTGCCGGCAGTTCGTTATTATTACTTGGCTCCAGCATATTGCTCTACCCTAGCTTTTAATTTTTGTCCAGACCTAAATGTTACCACACGACGCGCAGAAATGGGTATTTCTTCGCCGGTTTTAGGGTTTCTACCTGGGCGACTACTTTTATCTCTTAATTCAAACTTTCCAAACCCTGAAATCTTTACTTGTTCGCCGTTCTCTAATGAGCCTTTAATCTCTTCAAAGAACAATTCAATCATTTCTTTTGCTTCGCGCTTATTTAGCCCAAGCTCATCAAATAATCTTTCTGAAAAATCAGCTTTCGTTAATGCCATTCAATCAATCCCTCAGTTTTGCATTTATATTATTTTTCAATGCATCTAATACTTTGCTAAATATAGCATCAATCTCAGAATCTGTTAGTGTTTGCGAAGAATCTTGTAAAATAAGACTTAAAGCAACACTTTTATAGCCCTCATCAACGCCTACACCACGGTAGATATCAAAGATTAAAACGTCTTTAATTATTTTCTCGTTACAATTATGTATACAATCAGTTAACGCAGAAACAGTGACTTTTTCCTCAACAATCAATGCCATATCTCTACGCACTGAAGGAAATTTAGAAAGCACTTCAAATTGAGGTATCTGTTTTTTAAATACTTGCTTAAGATCTAATTCAAATAGGAAAACAGGTGTTTCAAAACCCAGTTGCTTTTCTAATGTTGGATGCAACATACCCATCACACCTATCAATTCACCTTGTGCATTTATAAGTTCAGCACTCTGCCCCGGGTGTAAAGAGGGATGTTTTGTAGCTACATACTGTACTTTAGAATCAGTTAATTGAAACAATGCTTCCAAATCACCTTTTAAGTCAAAAAAATCAACCTTACGGCTTTTTTCCGACCATTGCTCAGAATATACGCTACCCAAAACCAACCCAGACAACATTCTTTGTTGAACTGTTTCACCATCCTTACTAAGAAAACGCAAGCCTGTTTCAAACAACCTAACGCGACTTTGCTGACGCTTAGTGTTGTATAAGGCTGCATTGAGCAAGCCACACCATAAAGTGGTGCGCATAACCGATAATTCAGAAGAAATAGGATTGGTAATGCGAATAAACTCATCATCAGGCGCAACCGCTTTTTGAATAGCTTCATCGACAAAACTATAAGTAATCGCTTCTTGATATCCTTTATCTACCAATAAATCTTCTACTCTATGAATAGGTAAGACAGCTTCTTCAGCTTTACCTAGTTCAGATCGCATCAACAGACTACTATTAGGTAGATTGTTGTAGCCATAAATACGGCCAACCTCTTCTAATAAATCGGCTTCGATTTCAATATCAAAACGACAACCTGGAGGCGTAATATTCCAACCTTCAGCAACTGTTTCCACTTGCATACCCAAGCCTGCAAAAATCTCACTGACTGCGTCATTAGCCATGCTAATGCCCAAGACTTTTTCTATGCGCTGCTGCCTTAAAATAACGGCATTTCTTTTTGGTAAGGCATCATTAGTAGTGACTTCTGTAACAGGACCAACGCTTCCGCCAGAAATGTCAACAATCAACTGTGTTGCTCGCTCTATCGCGCGTTGCTGCACAGTAAAGTCGACACCACGCTCAAAACGATGTGAAGAGTCTGTATGCAAACCAAATTGACGTGCTTTACCTGCGATAGTGATTGGGGTAAAAAAAGCACATTCCAGAAAAATATCTTTTGTTTGATCAGTAACAGAGGTATTTTCACCACCCATTACACCTGCTAAGGCCAATGCTTCTTTATCATCAGCAATAACTAAAGCAGTACCATCCAACTTGATTGTCTGATCATTCAACAGTGCCAATTCTTCGTCTTTTTTGCTCGCACGGACAGTAATAGCACCTGTAAGCTTTTCAGCGTCAAACGCATGTAACGGCTGACCTAACTCAAGCAATACATAATTTGTAACATCAACCAAAGGCCCTAGACTTCTAATGCCTGAGCGTCTTAACTTTTCCTGCATCCACAATGGTGTTTCAGCAGTTGGATTGACATTTTTGATTAAACGACCTAAATATCGTGGGCAAACTTCTGTTGCTTCAACCTTTACTTCTACAGTCTCGTCATGCGTGACTTCTGCAGCTGCAAAGTCAACCGCAGTCCAGTCCATTTTATTCAGTACTGCTATTTCCCTGGCAACACCTTCAACACTCAGACAATCTGCACGGTTAGGTGTTAAGTCTAACTCGATGATTTTGTCATCTAAAGATAAATACTCGCGTATATCTTTGCCGACAGGCGCATCAGCAAATAATTCCATCAAGCCATCTGCATCTGCTGCAAGACCCAGTTCTTTTTCAGAACACAGCATACCCAATGACAATTCACCACGTAATTTTGATTTCTTTATTTTGAAATCGCCGGGCAATACTGCACCAACTAAAGCTGCAGGAATTTTTAAACCCACTCTTACGTTGCTTGCACCACAGACAATTTGTAATGGCTCTGCCTCTCCAACTGCCACCTGACAAACTCTTAATTTATCGGCATTTGAATGCTGCTCCATAGCAACCACTTCACCAACAACTACACCACTAAATTCAGCGGCAGCAGGCTCAACTGAATCAACTTCCAGTCCCGCCATGGTCAGCTGTTCGACAAGTTCTTCTGTTGTTACCGATGGATTGACCAGCTCCCTTAACCAAGCTTCACTAATTTGCATGATTCAATCCTATCCTAATTAAATTGTTCCAAAAATTTAAGATCATTATCAAAAAACATTCTTAAATCATTAATTCCATAACGTAGCATCGCTAAAC
>DAOVVZ010000192.1:0-4458 GCA_030636915.1 Methylomarinum sp.
ATACACCCACCAACAAGCTGCAGACAGCTTGGGCGTATCCTTAAGTGCGATTGGGCGCTGGGTTAGAGCAGAACGAGGGCCGGCAGTCGAAACAAAGTCAACGCCCACGTTGTCTGGTCAAGCTGAGTTAGTCAAGTTACGCAAAGAGGTCGAACAATTGCGCATGGAGCGCGAAAAGTAGCCGGGGTCAGTTCTGACATTACAACATTATTGGGATTCATATTTCTTCACCGCCCGACTCACCGTCATATAGTGAACTTTAAAATACCTGCCTATTTCCGCCATTGTATACGCTCCAGATAAATAAGCTCTTGCCATCGCCTCATTACGCTGAGAATATCTTTCTTGATAACCTGAAAGCGTTAAAGCAACCGACCTTTTATGAGCTTTGGATAATTCGCGTAATTTTTCTGGTTTTTCTGCTGTTTGTCGGTACTCACCAACAAACACCTCACTACCAAGAAACATCTGGTGTTTAGTTTTTTCTTTGGGATCAGGTAATCCTTTTCCTTGCATAACGAACTGCTGATAAGCTGCAATGGCTTTTGTTCTATTTTGCCCAAATTGACCCAACGTCCAATCAGCATCAAGCCAGACAGTTTCTAGCTCTGTATTAAGCATGGCATTATAACTACTCCAGTGCCAATCTTCTGGGTTTTTCACCATTCCTGCGCGCACAGGGTTTAATACAACATAGCGTGTTAACTCCAAAAGATAAGCTTCTTTTTGCACTAATATTGCTTTGTAGCGCCCTTGAAATAAATGCCCACTTTCATTATATCGACGATTAAAGGCCTGAGTATACACGCCATTTAACTGACGCATCCCTCTTGATAAATTACCGTCAACGGTTTCCACTAGCAAATGATAATGGTTCGTCATTTGACAATACCCATGAATTACCCAGTTAAAGCGATCACACACACGCCCCAATATACCAAGCCATAGTTGCCTGTCCTCACTGTTTCGGTATATATCCTCACGACGATCTCCACGCGAAGTTACATGATACAGTGCACCTGAAAATTCTAACCTTAGAGGTCTAGCCATGTGTTTAATAATATCATAAATGTTGGAATGTTAGAACTGACCCTATTTCCTATTACTATTTCCTATTAGAACTGACCCTATTTCCTATTGACATTTTCAGCATACTCAGTTTTTTCCTTATCTTTCTTTTCTTCAATGTCAGCAAGCGTTTTGGTTGGCTCTGCGTCATACCTTGCATCTATTTCATCAGCTAATTCTCTAAGGCTTTTGCCTATGCTTAAAAGCTGTTCTGATGAATGATACCTGTCTCCAGTAAGAGCAAAGTTCCTAAGCACCTCTTCCCTAAGATTAAAGCCATAAACAACATCTTCACCATGCTTTTGTTGAAAGTCATATTCGATATAAATATCTAATGGATCATTGGCTTTTTTATCAAAAAGGATATTAGCGCTATCCATAGTGTAAGTTAATGCATCTACAAATTGCTTTCTGACTAGCTCTAATTCATCTAAGATAAAATCTTCACTTAATTTTCTTATGACATATTTCATTCTCTCACCAATAAATACCAAACTGATTAATGCTGTTTAATACACTGCATTATTTTACTAACAACTTTGATTCACCTTTCTCGGAGGTATTGATCGCCAGTTATTTTTAAGCTGATATACAGACGTACTGCTAAGCAAACTTGTAATAATCAACTCTAACTTAATACAATAGCTGATATAAAAATTAACGTGATAAAATGTCCATAATTAAAACACCCATTCTTTCTGCAGCACCCTGATTATTTTTACAAATAAAATTGCTTTGACTGTTATTTCTTCTCTGTATTGAACATCTTTATATAAATGAAGACTGTATCGATAAGCCGCTGAACACAGCTATAAAAAGTATTAACCAACCTTAGGATACTAAAGCCAATACATCTGATCGTGACGAACTAAAAATCTTATTTTTATTAATTGAAAAACACGAAGAAGGACAGCATCTTATTTTCGCCATTAGAATACATATTCATGGCTATTAACAAACCACAGGTAATTATAGTTCTAAAGTTACTCGAAATTTGTAAATTAGTGCTCTTAAGCCCTCTCCTGCTGGATGCCCACACGGATGAGGGTAAGTAGAGCAATACATAGCGCCAAGGAAGGCGTGTAGTAGAACAACGCAGGAGCAGTTGTCGAGGAGCTATTGCCGAGAGGGTTTGGGAGAGGAGATCTTAAGTAAAAGGCTCTTTTATCTTATATTTCAAAGACTAAAAGAATGTTTTATTTCCCCCTCTCCCAACCCTCTCCCTTCGGAGAGGGCTTTTACAGAATAGTACAATTGATTTGCTATTGCTTAACCTGCAATAAGTTCATAGCCATGTACATATTAAATCAATTAGCAGGACCATTCATTTTTTAAAATAGATTTAAATGCATCGATTTCAATAGCCGGACTGCATAAGTACCCTTGATAAGCATCACAGCCTTCTTGTTTTAAATAATTAAGTTGATCGATAGTTTCAACGCCTTCAGCAATAACGTGCAACTTGAACGTTTTTGCCATTGCAATGATTGTTTTTACTATTGTTTCATCGCCAAAATCTGTTGATAAACCGCGTATAAAAGATTGGTCAATTTTTAACACATTGATAGGGAACTTTTGTAAATAGGCCAAGGATGAATACCCAGTACCAAAATCATCAATGGATATTCTAATCCCCATATTTTTAAGAGCGTGCAATTTGTTTATTAACGCTTGAACATCTGTAACCAAGGTGCTTTCTGTCAGTTCTAACTCTAAATGATTGGGATCAATTCCTGTTTTCTCAATAAATCCTGATACTATTTTTAAAAAATTTGATTCGTTAAATTGTCTTGCACTAATGTTAACGGCAATACATTGAAGTGTATCAAACTGTCCTTCCGATTCAAACACTTTGATTTGTTTACAAACAGTCTCTAAGACCCAGTTACCAATCTCAAAAATTAACCCTGTTTCTTCTGCAATTGGAATGAAGTCAGCAGGGGAAACAAAACCTAATGTAGCACTTGTCCAACGAAGAAGAGATTCAGCACCAATTATCTTGTTAGTTGATACATCTATCTGGGGTTGAAAATAAACAAATAATTCATTTTTTGAAATCGCTGATCTAAGTTCATACTCAATTTTCATTCGATGTACGGCAGCATCCTCCATTTCCACTTCAAAAAACCTAAAGGTGTTTCCGCCTTCATCCTTTGCTTTATACATTGCAGTATCAGCTTGTTTGATCAGTGTATTGGCATTGCCTTTACCGTTATAAGAGAGAGAAACCCCAATGCTGACTGAAACCAACAGATCATAACCTTCAACCTGAAAAGATGTTGATAACGCCTGGAAAATTTTATCGGCTATGGTGACAACTTGTTGCACCGCTTTTTCCTTGTCGCTATCTAAATCGGCAACAAGAATTATGAGTTCGTCGCCACTCAAACGAGCAATAGTATCTTCTTTGCGCATACACGCTAATAAACGTGAGGCGTACTGAACCAGTAACTCATCGCCTATAGGATGCCCAAAGGTGTCATTAATTCTTTTAAATCGATCAAGATCCAATAATAGAACAGCTACCGCCCTCTGGTTTCTTTTTGAACGGGCAATTTCTTTTTTTATTTGTTCCAAAAAGAAAGGCCTATTAGGCAAGCTGGTTAATGAATCGAAATGCGCTAAATAATGAATACGATCTTGTTGTTGAATATGTTGGCTAATATCAATAAAAGTGGCAATAAAGTTAACTACTTCACCTGTTTTATCTGTAACTTTTGTAATTGTTTCCCACTCTGGATAGATGCTGCCATCCTTTCTTCTATTCCAAATTTCACCGTGCCACTTACCCGTTGTGGTTATTGAATCCCACATAGCTTGATAAAACTCATTGTCATGTCTGCCAGATTTTAAAATACTTGGATATTTACCTATAACATCATCAAGTGAATATCCTGTGATTTTGGTAAAAGAAGCATTTACATTGATAATTTTGCATTGATGATCTGTAATTAATGCTGCTTCTGCACCTTCATTAAAGATAATAGCTGCTAAATTTAGTTGTCTTTCACTTTCACGCAGAGCATTTTCAGTTTTTCTTCGCTCTTCAATTTCTTCTTTTAATATCTGATTTTTATAAATTAATTGCTCTTCATGTGCGGTTAATTTTAGAAAAATACTGACTCTCGCTAATAATGTAGGATTATCAATCGGCTTCTGAATATAATCGACCGCACCATATTGATAGCCCTTTATGCGACTGATTTCATCAGTAAACGCCGCTGTTACAAAGATGACTTTAATTGATTGTGTGTTTTCATTTTCTTGAAGTGCCTCAAAAACTTCAAAGCCATCCATTTCAGGCATTTGTATGTCTAACAAGATCAGGTCAAATTTAAAATTTTCTACCAACTGTAGTGCAACTTTTCCTGAATTAGCTTCAACAATTTC
>DAOVVZ010000128.1:0-5273 GCA_030636915.1 Methylomarinum sp.
GATATTCTACAAAAGATGGGAATTAATCCTGAAGGTGAAATTCGATTAAGAATGTTAGGGCTTGATGGTTGGCGTAGGTTATCAGCGCAAGAAAAATTATTGTTGAAACAAAAAGAGCATAAAGGATTATGAATATGACAATGATAAATAAAACTGTAGAGTTGATAATGTGGGCCGTTAGACAGCTTGCAGTCTTTGCTTTATTTTTTGTATTTTTTCCATTCTTTTCCTCCCATGTTTCCGCACACGAGGATATAGAGCTCCTTATTGTTAATTCTGACTATTCGGTTAAAAAGTATGCCCTGGCTCAGGATGTGTTTGAGGCTAATCAACAAAAACCATCAACTAGTATTAACTTGCCAGATCTATCTTCCGATGAAGCGTCTGATTTAATCAAGAAAGATCAATTCAAAATTATTTACTGTATAGGCACAAAAGCTTATCTGTTAGTGCAGCGTCTTGTGCCTGAGCAAAACATTGTATTTTCTTCAGCAATAAACTGGCGCCGATTACCTGTGACTGAGAAAAGTTATGGCATTGCACAGGAGTTACCTGCTGGTATGCAGTTAATGATGTACCGTTACTTGTTTCCTGAAATTAAAAAAATTGGCGTTTTATATAGTAAACAATTTAATAATGAATGGTTGCAAGATGCGGTACAGTCAGCAAAAGATATGGGGATAGACATTATTGGGCAGGATGTTTCGGATGGTCAAAATTTATCTACGGCAATAAAAAAATTATTACCCGAAGTTGATGCTTTATGGTTGATTTCAGATCCTCTTGTATTAGCTGATAGAGCAGCTGTCTCTATTATCTTTCAGCAAACTGAAATCAGTAACAAGCCAGTATTTGCCTATAGTGATGTCTTTATTAATTTTGGGGCGCTGCTGGTTATTTCGGCTGATACTCCAACCATTGCTAGACAAGTATCGGCACGGGTAGATGATCTATTTGGAAGGAGGGTAGACATGGAGCGCGTTAGAAAACCTGCTGGCTCTCATGTTGTTTTGAATATGAAACAGCTAAAAAATTATTCGCTCAAGTTGAATAAAGAAGCGTTAGGTTCTGTGAACCAAATTATTGAGTGAGAAAGGAATGAATAAGTTAGCAGTTAAATTTAGTATTCGCTGGAAGCTTCTGACTACCATGATATGTCTCGTTGTCAGTGTATTGGCAATATCGACCTATTTGCAGATTGCGAGTCAAAAACAAATATTTGATCGTGAACTGGACTTACGCATTACTTTAATCAAGGAAAAGCTAATTTCTCGAGGGGGAATGCTTTCAAGTAATTTATCAAGACAAATAGAAAATGGTTTAGCGACGGTCAATCTTTCTCTCATTTCCGAGGTTTTAAAAAAAATAGTTGATGAAGATAGGGAGTTGACTTATGCCATGTTAGTGGATAGTTCGGGTAGGACATATATACACACCTTAAAGCCGAAGTTGGAATTAGAAATATTATTGGGGCATAAAACACCTGAAATACCGGAGTTAATCATTTATGAGCATTCCTATGATGGCTCTCCCATCATAGAGTTTATTGTTCCTATACAAATTAGTACGGATCCTTGGGGAGTATTGCGACTGGGATTTTCATTGGATGGATTGAATCAGGAATCGATTGGTTTTCAGAAAGATAATGCGCTTAAAATAGAAGCAATGATAAAGCGTTCTGTTTATGTGGCTTGTGCTTTTATCGCAATTACTATTGTTATTATACTGATTCTTTCTGACCGCTTATCAAGACCTTTAAGGCGCTTAACGGGTGTTGTAAATAAATTTGCCGCAGGTGATTTTGTGGCTGCTGATACCATTAAAGTCAATTCCAGAGATGAAATTGGAGTCTTGGCAAAGGCATTTGTTGATATGTCGTTGGAGTTAAGAGCTTCCTACCTAAAATTGCAAAATTACAATGTAACGTTGGAACAAAAAGTTAAAGAAAGAACTATAGAACTTGCTGAAGCAAGAGATGAGGCGATTAAGGCCAATCAAAGTAAATCTAACTTTTTATCGATGATTAGCCATGAAATACGCACCCCAATGAACGCCATCATTGGGATGACTCAAATGTCGTTAAAAACAGATTTGAGTGAAATGCAACATGATTATTTAAGCAAAGTTAAAGTATCTGCCGATTCACTGTTAATGATCATTAATGACCTTTTGGATACATCAAAAATTGAAGCAGGGCAATTGGCTATTGAGAACATCCCTTTTAATCTTGAAGATGTATTGACCCAATTAAATATATTAGTGGGAATTAAAGCAGAAGAGAAAAATATTGAATTACATTTTTCGATTGCTCAAGATGTACCGCTTTTTTTATTGGGAGATCCTTTACGTATAGGGCAAATATTACTGAATTTAGTCGGTAATGCGATTAAATTTACTGATACTGGTGACATTATAGTGAAAATTGAGTTAGTTGAAGACGGTATCCTTGCTGACCCAGAGCTGATGTTAAAATTCACTGTAAAAGATACTGGTATAGGATTGCAGCCAAAACAAATTGAGGAATTGTTTAAGCCATTTGTTCAAGCAGATATTTCCACTTCGCGGATTTATGGTGGTACTGGGTTGGGGCTAACTATCAGTAAGCAGCTAGTCGAATTGATGGGAGGCAAAATTACTGTTGAAAGTGAGTTTGGCTTGGGTAGTGATTTTATTTTTACTCTTTGCTTAAAGCAAAGTAATGATATTACGGCTAAAAAACCAACCGTTTTACCCATAAGTTGCCAAGGTACAAATGTATTGGTGGTGGATGACAATGCGCCTGCACGTGAAATTTTGAAGACTTATCTTGAATCCTTTGAGTTTAATGTTAGTTTGGCATGTTCTGGTGAAGAAGCAATCATAGTGTTAGAAAATGCCCATGAGAATCCGTACTCATTAGTGTTGATGGATTGGAAAATGTCTGGAATGGATGGGATTCAGGCGGCTAAAATGATTAAGGAAAGTAAAAGAATTGTCTCCATACCAACCATTATTATGGTGACAGCCTATGCTAAAGAGGATGTCTTGTCCAAAGTAAAGGCACTTGAGTTGGCGGGTGTGATAGTTAAACCGGTTAATCCTTCTTATTTGTTTGACACAGTCATAAGTACTTTGCAAACTGAGTGTGTAATTGATGGTGTTGATAAAAACAGCATTACAAAACCTGCTGAAGATAAGTGGATCAATAGACTTAAAGGTAGAAAAATTCTGGTCGTTGATGATAATTCTATTAATCAGCAAGTTGCTCAAGCATTATTAGAATATGAAGGGCTTGACGTTACTTTGGCAGATAATGGTCAACAAGCGGTTCAAATGGTTAAAGATATGCAGTTTGATGCGATATTAATGGATTTGCAAATGCCTGTTATGGATGGTTTTGAAGCAACTCAGTTGATACGCTCAGAAAATCTTTATTCCGATTTACCAATTATTGCATTAACAGCCTATGCACGAGAGAAAGAAAGAGAAAAATGCCTAAGCTATGGGATGCAAGATTGTGTCAGTAAACCGATTGATATAGATCAATTGTTATTGATGTTTAGTCAATATATTAAGCACGAAGATACTGCGCATAATCATAGTGTTGTTGAGTTAGTTCGCCCAGAGGGATTAGGGGTAAAAAACATTCAATTATCAGGGCTGGATATAGTCGCTGGAATAAAAAATGTAGCAGGGCATGAGCAGATTTACTTTAAATTATTACTCGACTTTGAGCAGCAGTTTACGGATGTTTTGCAAAGGATTAAATCTAGCTTAGAATCTGATAACAAAGTACAGGCAAAACAATTGGCTCATGGGCTAAAAGGTGTTGCCAGTAATATTGCTGCATTTGGTTTGGCCAGCAGAGCGGCAGACTTAGACGTTGCTCTAAAAGAGCCGCAGAAAGAATTGACTCTACCGATAGAGGGTTGTGAGCATGCATTACATCAAGTGCTATCAGATATAAAAACTGTATCAACTTACAATCAAGAGCATGTAGAGGTCGTCGATTACAATAAGGCACCAGATTATGATCTGGCAAATAAAGAACTGATAAAATTAACTGAGTTGCTTATGTTAAATAGCTTGGATATTGATTGGTGTTTTGATGTGATTAAAGAGTCTTTGGCTAATTCTGAGTTTACTGAGGAGCTTAAGCAATTAGGTCAGTGTATTAGTGTGTTTGATTTTAAAACCGCTTTGTCACATACTCAAGAGTTAGTACAAAAAATACCTGTAGACCAAGTTGATTATGACATTGAGAAAACTGAAATAGATAACAAACCTCGGATATTGATTGTCGATGATATGCCTGTCAATATAAAAGCTTTGGCTCAAGTTTTGAGAGATGAGTATGTTATTCAAGTAGCTAATAATGGTTATGACGCAGATTCTATTTTAAAAATAAGCCCACAAGCGGATTTAATTCTTTTGGACATTGAAATGCCGGGTATTAATGGTTATGAATTATGCCAACAATTAAAAGAAAATGAACGAACAAAAAATATTCCTGTTATTTTTATTACTGGGCGAGCAGAAGCGATAGATGAAAAAATAGGTCTGGAAATGGGGGCTGTCGATTATATTGTTAAACCATTTAACAATGCGGTGGTTAAGGCCAGGGTTAAGACCCATATAGAATTAAAACGTCAGGGCGATTTACTGGGACAGTTAGCTAGTCAGGACGGATTGACAGGCATTGCTAATCGACGCAAGTTTGATGAAGTTATAGAGCTTGAATGGTTAAGGTCGCGAAGGTCGCAAAAACCATTGTCTGTCATTTTTGTTGATGTGGACCATTTTAAGAGCGTAAATGATATATATGGACATGCTGTAGGCGATCAATGTTTGATTGTAGTTGCCGAGACAATCAAAAGCTGTCTTAAACGAAAACCAGATATTGTTGCCCGTTATGGCGGGGAAGAATTTGTTGTTGTCTTACCAGAAACGGATGCTAAGTCTGCATTGTTGCTCGCTGAAACCATACGGGTTAAAGTTGAACTACTTAAGATACCTTGTGCCCAAACACAAGGTTTTATCTCGTTAACTATAAGCCTAGGTTTGGCAACAGTGAAGCCAACAATGGATCTTAGCGCGAGTGATTTAGTCGCTGTCGCTGATAAAGCTGTCTATAAAGCTAAATCATGTGGTCGTAACCAGGTAAAAGAGGGGGTAATAATACCGTGAATAGATTGAGCTATGTAGCATGTGTTTAGGTTAGAATACTCCAAAATTGATTACTATTTAATAATGTAATTAATTATTAAAATAATAACCCTCTTTATTTAAATAAA
>DAOVVZ010000244.1:0-3958 GCA_030636915.1 Methylomarinum sp.
CTAGGAAGCGGCCATGCAACACCATTACAAATGGCTACGGTTTATTCAGTTTTTGCTAACGGAGGCTTTCTCATTAAACCTTATTTTATTGACCGAATTGAAGACCATAAAGGCAATATATTATTTCAAGCAGCCCCTGATATTTCCTGCACTATTTGTGATGAATCACATCTACACAAAAAAGGTTATGCTCCACGCATCATCAGCCCTCAAGTTAACTTCTTGATGAATTCTTTATTACGCGATGTAGTCCAAAGAGGCACAGCAACACGTGCAAAAGTATTAAACCGTACAGACCTTGCCGGCAAAACAGGAACAACAAATGATCAAAGAGATGCCTGGTTTAACGGCTTTAGTTCGGGCATTGCAGCAACTGCATGGCTAGGATTTGATACTGCCAAACCATTAGGCAGACGTGAAACAGGAGGTAAAGCGGCATTACCTATCTGGATAGATTTTATGAAAGTTGCTTTAAAAGATAAACCAGAACAAGCTTTAGAAATACCAAAAGGAATCAGTAAAGCTTATATTGACCCAAGAAATGGATTGCTTACACACTCTATTGACAACGGCCTTTGGGAATACTTTAGATGGAATCATCGTCCTACCGAATTCTCAACTATTGAAACTGAATCAGAGGGACAAGAAGGTATAGCAGAAGAAGAAAGTTTATTTTAACAAGGAAGACAAGTAAAGGGATAACATTAACGCCCCTTTTACACCCCGTCATATTGAGGTATTCAGCTCTATGAACTGAAAGCCTATAGCTTGCGTTACACAAAACAATTATTAGCACTAAACCTTTGAGAGAACACAGAGTAAGGAAACTCTGTGTAATCAATTATCTACAATAACAATGTACCAACGAAAACCTTACACTGAAAGGACATAGTAATGTAGATTTATCGCTTATCAATAGATGAATAGTCACGAACATCATAGCCTGTATAAATTTGACGAGGCCTGCCGATCCGATGCCCAGGTTCTGACATCATTTCCATCCAATGAGAAACCCAGCCCGCAGTTCGTGCAATCACAAACATCACAGTAAACATATCTACTGGAATTTTTAGGGCTTTATAGATAATGCCAGAATAAAAATCGACATTAGGGTATAACTTCTTCTCGATAAAGTAATCATCTTTTAAAGCGTACTCTTCTAATGCTAGAGCCAACTCAAATAAAGGATCATCACTAGGAAATTTTTCCAATACCTCATAACAGGTTGCGCGAGTAATCGTCGCTCTTGGATCAAAGTTTTTATAAACTCTATGCCCAAATCCCATTAATCTAAAAGGATCATTTTTATCTTTTGCTTTTGCTATATATTCGGGGATTTTATCAACGGTTCCAATTTCTGCCAGCATACTTAATACCGCTTCATTGGCGCCACCATGGGCAGGCCCCCATAATGCAGAAATACCAGCCGCAACACAAGTGTAAGGGTTTGCCCCTGTACTACTCGCCAGTCTAACTGTTGATGTACTTGCATTTTGTTCGTGATCAGCATGCAAGATAAACAATAAATTAAGTGCCTTTACTGCAACTGGGTCAATATAATTACTTTGATCAATATATTTCTGACCAGGCAATGAAAACATCATATTCATAAAGTTTTCACAATACCCTAAATCTTGCATAAGATAGACAAATGGTCAGCCAACAGAGTGACGATGACTTGCAGCTGCAATTGTAGGCATCTTGGCAACCATACGCATGGCAGAAATCCGCCTATGTTCCGGGTCATTCATATCCAGTTCACTATGATAAAAAGCCGATAACGACCCCATCACACCCACCATCATTGCCATTGGATGCGCATCATAGTGAAAACCGTTAAAGAAAATTCTTAACGACTCGTGAATCATGGAGTGCTGCTTAATTTCATCCGTAAAAGATAGCAATTCAATTTCGGAAGGAAGCTCACCATTCATTAATAAATAAGCGACCTCAAGAAATGAACTGTTGTTTGCCAACTGCTCTATAGGGTAACCCCGATAAAGCAAAACTCCATTTTCTCCGTCAATATAGGTAATAGCACTTTTACAGCTTGCGGTAGACATAAAGCCTGGGTCATAAGTAAATATACCCAATTCTTTATTTAAAGCGCTTATTTCAACAGCAGGCGTACCGACAGCACCCCTCTGCAAAGCAAAATCTGCTTCCTTGCCTGTTGCGTTATTTTTTATTGTTACCGTATCTTTAGCCATAAACCATAACTCTTTGCTTACAAAACCTAATTAACTACAGGAAAATGTAAAAGTAGCTTACTTACCGAATTTCTTACGGAATTTATCAACACGACCCGCTGTATCAACAACTCTTTGTTTACCCGTATAAAAAGGGTGACATGAAGAGCATACTTCCACATGCAAGTCTTTAGTCAATACCGAACCGGTTTCAAATTTATTACCACAACCACAGGTTACAGTAATTTGTTTATATTCAGGATGAATTTCTGGTTTCATTTTGATTCCACATCGCCCTTAAAATGGGCTGCATACATATTAGAGAACTGAGTATAATACGATTTACTTAACATTTCTGCAACATTCAATTTGATATGCGTATTATTTCACTCAATGCAAACGGTATTAGAGCCGCTGAGCGCAAAGGTTTCTTCCCTTGGTTACAAGAAAAAAATGCCGATATTGTTTGCATTCAAGAAACCAAAGCACAAACCGAACAACTTAAAGCCGAGGACTTTTGGCCTAAAGGTTACCACTGTTTCTATCATGACGCAGTAAAAAAAGGCTATAGCGGTGTCGCCATCTATTGCAAAAAAGAACCTTGCACTGTAACTCAAGGACTTGGCTGGCACGACATCGATAGCGAAGGCCGCTTTATAGAAGCGCAAATAGGTAACTTAAGCGTGATATCACTTTATTTACCTTCCGGCTCTTCTGGCGAAGAACGCCAAGCCTTTAAATTCAGTTTTCTTAACCGCTTCCTTCCGTACTTGAATGAACTTGAGAAAAATGGACGTGATTATATTATTTGTGGTGACTGGAATATTGCTCACAAAGAAATAGACCTGAAAAACTGGAAAGGCAATAAAAATAATTCGGGATTTTTACCTGAAGAGCGTGAATGGATGGATACTTTATTTTCTCAAAAGCAATGGTTTGATGCTTTTCGTCTTGTTAACCAGCAAGAAGATCAATATACCTGGTGGTCAAATCGAGGACAGGCGTGGGCTAAAAATGTGGGGTGGCGCATTGACTACCAAATCATCAGCGAAGGCTTGCAAAACAAAGTGCAATCCACTTCAATTTATAAAGATGAACGATTTTCTGATCACGCCCCACTGATTGTGGACTATGACTACTCACTTTAAACCCCATAAAATAGCGGACTAAAGTCCGCTCTACCCTACGTGCTGTCGCCGCATTAAGATTACAACCAAAATAATAGCGGGTAAGCCAACAGCTGAAGCGTATACAAAAAAACTGTGATAACCATAACTATCTACCACTATCCCCGAAAATCCTCCTAACAGCTTTGCTGGCAAGGTCATTAAGGAGCTAAACAAGGCATACTGTGTTGCTGTATATGCGCTACTGGTCAAGCTTGATAAATAAGCAATAAAAACAGATGTTGCAATACCCCCACTTAAGTTATCAGCACTAATCACACCCGCCAACAACGCTAGGCTAGGCTCTGAAATCGCTAATAACGCAAACAACAAATTGGTTAGCGCCACCATGACAGCCCCAAACAACAAGGGCCGCATAATTCCATAACGAACCACCATAAGCCCACCCACAGATGCACCGACAATGGTCATAAAAAAACCAAATATTTTACTAACATCGGCAATTTCTTTTTTACTAAAACCCAAATCCAGGTAAAAGGGATTCGCCATTACACCCATGGTTATATCACTCATTTTATAGACAGCAATCAATGCCAGTATCAATAACCCAGTCTTACCATTACGCTCAAAAAACTCGACAAA
>DAOVVZ010000155.1:0-4863 GCA_030636915.1 Methylomarinum sp.
AATAAGTAGAAATAAAAATGTTTATAGAATTTCATGGTTATTCTCCTATTAAAATAACTCTAAACAGGACATAGGGCAGCTAAATTTATTGTATAAATTGGATAATTAAATTTGCTAGCTGGTGGTTGAGTGTTATCTAGTGTAAAAAGTGAATGTTTATTTATGGGGCATTCACTTTAGGTTGCAAACATACAAAGTCAGTTGTCCTTTTCTGAAAAAATAACACTTCTAGTCAAAAGACTATCAGACCACTAATTTAAATACCTTTTCTGCAATAGCAATTGCCTGGGCCGCTTTATGGATTATTTCTGCGTGCTTCAGCTATCAGATTTTCACCTTTAGTTACTTTAAGCCAGGGTGATTCATCCGAAGTAATGGGTTCAGCAAGATCAATCGTTAAACCGGCTAATTTTCTGTCCGTTTCCAGTTCGGTAGTGTAAAACTTGGCAGAGGCCTGAGATAACTGAGTTGCTCCATTAGCAAATTTTCCAACGGCATCAAGATTAACGCAGCCATTTAAAAAGCAAACAATCAGGAAGAATAAAATAAAATTTGATTTAGACATTATCTTCTCTCTTAGATTTAACTCTTAAGCGGAGGGGTAGGGCTGGAGGGCTAAAATACCGTTACGGATGTAGAACTGATGCGCGTTAATCTAGCGTCTTAGCTTAGCCGTCAATTGCATCCTGACATATTTTTTGTAAACCTGCTAGATTTTCTTTAAATCATATTAATGATCATGTGCTGTTTCGCAACCATTTAAATAAATAGTCAAAGCATTCGGCAGAGGGCTCACGTCAATCATTAATGTTGTTTTAATCTCAAACTCAGCAATATCATCAGCAATTAAACTAATGAACATACGAGTGAATTTATCAGCCAGTTCTTTTTGAGCATCGCTTTCACTGAGTGCAAATAAATCAGGTTGAAAATCAAATTGATCTATCGTCTTTTGCAAAGCCTGCATAGAAAATGTTTCTATAAGCAATTCAAAATCAGCAAAAACCGCTGAGCCCTGATTTTGTTTGATTCGCTCAATATCTTCAGGGTTTGTATAAAGTCTGAATAAGCTTAAGACACCTTGTTGATCATTTTTACAGGCACCTCCTTCCATAATTCTAGTTAGTTTTAATGTTTTTCCGTTTTTTATTATAGTTAAGTCAGGAGCAGCAAGGGCTTTATCCAGTGTCACCACAGTATCAGTGCTGGTTGAATGAACCTTTGTGGAATCAGTGTTTGATATAGGCTTAGGTGGCTGTGTAGAGCACGCTGAAAATACTGTCAACAGAGTACCTATCAGTAAATATCTTGTTTTATACATGGGTTCTAACCTGATGTTGTTATTTCTGTTGTTTTTAATAAGGTTTTTTAATATGATGAGATATCTAGTAGTTGATTTACAGTGTTAGTGCTGGTTTTATAAAGGTTAAGATTTGATTTTAAAGTTCTGTTATTATAGCTATTTTTTATATATACCTTAAGATTTACGGAAATATTTATGTGTTTTAGTGCCAATATGTCTCTTGGGTTGGGTCTGGTTGGACTCGCTGCCTCTACTGTAACTTATCTTGATACAAGTGAGCCGCTTTGGGTTCGGGTTGCACGTGCGTATGCCATATTCCATTTCTCATTAATGGAGTTTATTCAATATTTTGCATATCCAGTTGCTGATCAGTGTGGTTTTGGTACTAATCTGTTTTTAAGTGAGTTATCGACCTATCATATTGCCTTGCAAGCATTGGCGATTATGCCTGCTTTGGCAACCTATTCGTCGGATAAAATGGCTTTAAAAAAGGCGACTATGTTAGGTGCTGGGCTTAGTGGTTCGTTCCTGGTTTTTAGTTTTTTGCCTTTGCAATGGCAACTCTTTGATATTGAGCCGAATTTTATTGGTGATATGGTTTCCTGTTTATTTCAAGGGGAATACCACATTGGCTATCATATTCCGAGTGCCTTTGGATTGCTGGTAACACATGGCTCATTATTCGCCTTAGCCGTGAGTGGTTTTCTGTGGAAAAACAACTGGAAAATTGCTTCTTATCATTTTGTAGGCGCAATGCTAACGCTATTTATGCCGCAATGGCTTTTTGGTGTTACAACAGGTGAAGCTGCGGCAATGTATTGCTTTTATTCAATACCAATTACTATGAGCTTTATGCCTTACTTTAAAAAGTTTTTCACAGTACACCCGCCAGAATTACAGGGTGACCTGGCTTATAAAATTAAATAGACTACGCTCCATCAACTTTGGATTAATGGAGCAAACAAAGTCTATGTAGCCTTGATGCAGCAATGCGGAATCAAGGGATTGAAGGATAAAAACCTTGATTCCACCTTGTTACATCAAGGCTACGAAAATACATATCAGTCCGCTCTTCCTGATTTAAAAGGTAGCTTTTCACTGCAATCTTTCTTGTATTGCATCATCAAAATCTTTTCACGCTGCAAAAAATTAGCAATAAGTTTAGAAAATTGGCTGTTCTGAATCCAATGCGCAGAATAGGTGGTAATAGGTTCAAATCCTCGTGATATTTTGTGTTCTCCCTGCGCTCCCGAATCAAAAGTCTGTAACTGATGTTCAAGACAATATTCTAAGCCCTGGTAATAACAGGTTTCAAAATGCAGGCTATTATATTCTTCGTAACAGCCCCAATAACGACCGTATAAGGTTTTTCCACCTATAAAACTAAGAGCAGCACCAACGTAACTTTGATCCTTAACCGCCAGAATTAACAATATTTGTTCAGGCATACTCTGTGCCAGTTGTTTAAAAAAATCGATATTTAAGTAGGCTGATTGGCCTCTTTTTATATAGGTTAATTCATAAAACTGAAAGAAAACCTGCCATTGTTGTTCGGATATTTCCAAACCACTGACTCTTAGAAATGTAATACCCTGTTCAGTAATTTTACGACGTTCTTTGTTGATATTCTTGCGTTGCCTAGAGGTAAACGACTGCAGATAATCATCAAAAGCAGTATAACCTTTATTAAACCACTGAAACTGCACACCTACACGAATATGCAGCTGTTGTAATTGTTCAGCCTGGGTTGCGGTAGGAAAAAGACAATGTAAGCTGGAGATATTATTCTGCTTAGATAGCTGCTTAATAAAGTCGATACACAAATCAATAATTGACTGACTATTTACACCTTGTTCAATTAACAACCGCTGCCCCTGACAAGGTGTAAAAGGAACAGCATTTAACCATTTGGGATAATATTCCATCCCCGATTGGTGATAAGCATCCGCCCATTGCTGATCAAACACATATTCACCCCGAGAATGCGTTTTTAAATATAACGGCATGGCGGCAATTAATGTCTGTTTATCAAAAACAAGCAGGTGATAGCTATACCAGCCAGTGTCAGCACTAACAGAACCACTTTGCTCTAAAGCTAGCAAGAATTCATGACGAAGAAAAGGGTCTTTGTCTTGCACAAGATTGTTCCAGCAGGCGGAATCAACTTCTGCCATACTGTTAATTTGCTTTATTTCCATCAAAAATGACTAAACCTTTTTCTCAGGCATGTGAAAATAATAAACAACCTATTTTACAGATAATCCAGACTATTTTTTATCAGTCTCGTACAGTTTTAGAAATAGGCAGTGGTACTGGTCAACATGCTTGTTATTTTGCCGAAAATTTGCCTCATCTCATTTGGCAAACCACAGATAGGAAAGAAAACTTAGCCGGTATTAATCAATGGATTAAAGAATCAGGATTAAGCAATTTACCAGAGAGCCTGAGTTTAAATGTTAACGACAATGAATGGCCTTGTCAGACAATTGAGGCATTATTCACCGCCAACACATTACATATTATGAGTTGGCAAGAAGTAGAATGCTTGTTTTTGAAATTGGAAAAATACCTCACAGAAAATGCTGTTGCTTGTATCTATGGACCATTTAATTATAACGGACAATATACCAGTGCCAGTAATCAGCAGTTTGACCAATCACTTAAATTACGAAACCCCAAAAGTGGAATTCGTGATTTTGAAGCGATAGAAAAACTGGCTAAAAAGGCTAATTTAATTATAAGTGATGATTTTGCAATGCCTGCGAATAATAGGTTGTTGGTATTACGTAATACCAATCCCAATAAATAATCACTGTAATAGTCGTCATTCCCGAAGTCTTTAACCGGGAATCCATGAGTACACTATAGATTTCTGCTAAGAGCATGCAGGAATGACGGTTTCTTTTAAGTATAAATCTATTAGGATTGGTATAAGTTGTGATTTTAAGGGAGCATACAGGTAATAAAATGATACTAAGAAAAGGATCGAGCGGGAATAATGTCAAAAAAATCCAAACTTTGTTAGGGGTAACAGCAACTGGCTATTTTGGTGGTGAAACAGATAAAAAAGTCAGGCAGTGGCAACAGCAACAAGGTTTGGTTATTGATGGCATAGTGGGTGAAAAAACCTGGGCTAAATTGTTTCCCGCAGCTGCAATTGCAGCAACAACCCATGCGATCACACTTTCTTTAAAGGATATAAATTTAGAAACGTTACGGGGACATGTTCCTGATGATGTTATAGCTCAAATACCAGAAGCTGCCGCTAAATTTAATATTACCAACTCATTAAGACTAGCGCATTTTTTATCTCAATGTGCCCATGAAAGTGGTGAGTTTAAGTTTCTGCGCGAAAATTTAAACTACTCAGAAAATGCTTTAACCCGTGTTTTTAGTCGATATTTTCCTGAGACACTCGCTCAATTCTATGCAAGACAACCCGAGAAGATTGGCTCACGTGTTTATGCCAACCGTTTAGGTAATGGTGATGAAGCCAGTGGAGAAGGCTATAAATTCAGAGGCCGTGGTTACATTCAATTAACAGGCAAAGCCAACTATCA
>DAOVVZ010000336.1:0-3290 GCA_030636915.1 Methylomarinum sp.
GGTGGCCTACGTCCCATACCAACTGGTCTTCAGGGGTGTTGAACACATAATGTAAAGCTACCGTCAGTTCAACTGTGCCTAGGCCGGCAGAGAAATGGCCTCCTGATAAGCTGACGGTGTGCGTTAAATAGCGACGAACTTCATCAGATAAAGACTTTAGCTGGTTTTTGGAAAGCTTGCGAACGTCAGCAGGTGAGCTGATCTTGTCGAGGAGAGGGTAATTGCCAGAGCTATTCATGTACTTCAATTCCTTGTGTGCTGTTGCTTTCCCAAAAAAAAGGGGGGCGGCTGTAAAAAAAACCTTTTTTTAGCTGTTCCTTCACGCTTTTGGGGGTGTTATCGCTCAGCTTCCCCATCCATAGCGGAAGTGTTGTTTTATAAGCAATAAACCAGTTGGTTTCTATATGGTTTAAGGGTATATGTAAGGCAATATATACTCCGCGAAGCCAAGTTTTCGGTTTTCTGTTGGCTGATAGCTGCGTTGTTCTACCTCCTGTATCCATGCAGTCGTTGCTATCAACAAAAATTAACTCAAGATAAAAGCCGAAAACTTAACCGCGCAGAGTATAGATAAAATAACAGCATTCCAAATGGGTAAAGGTTTTCCGTACCCAGTAATATAGAGGTTATGCTGTTGCCAAAGTTAATTTAGTGTGTGGCTTTTAGGGTATACACTGAGATAATACTTGACTATTGTAGTTGGTTTTTAATGGTCGCGCTGAATAATATAAAGTGATAAGTCACGTAATAAATCAGCTTCTTTACCAAAGCTACTTAGGCTTTCTACGGCCTGTTCGTGTAACTCTTGAGCTTTTTCTTTTGCGCCCGCAAGACCCAATAAAGCAGGGTAAGTTGGTTTATTATTTTCTTGGTCTTTACCTTGCGTTTTGCCTAATGTCGCAGTGTCACTTTCTTCATCAAGAATGTCGTCTTTAACTTGAAATGAAAGGCCAATGCACTTCGCATAATGGTCTAATTTTTTAGCAACAGTTGGATCCAGGTCAGATTTCGCCAAAGCAGCCATATTCACACTGGCACGAATTAAAGCACCGGTTTTATGAATATGCATGTTTTCTAATTCAGGCAAAGTAAGTTGGGTGCCGACTGATTCTAAATCGATTGCTTGTCCACCCACCATACCTTGGGAACCACTGGCTTTGGTTAATGTGGTAATCATTTTTAAGCGACTGCTTGCATCTGCTTTGATTGATGGATCATTGGCTAAAATTTCAAATGCTAAAGCTTGTAATGCATCACCCGTTAAAATTGCTGTGGCTTCATCATAAGCGATATGAGATGTTGGTTTACCTCGTCTTAAGTCATCATCATCCATAGCTGGAAGATCATCATGGATTAATGAATAGACATGGATTAATTCAACCGCGCAGGCAGGGCCATCTAAAATTTCTTCAGATAAACCCAATGCTTTTCCTGTGGCATAAGCCAGCATAGGGCGCATACGTTTACCACCATCTAAGGTACTGTAACGCATGGCATCATGCAACTTTTTTGGTAAAACATTTTCAGACGGTAGGCGTGCATCTAAGGCTCGTTCAACTCGGCTTTGGGCAGACACAAGATATTCTTTTAAGGCATTACTCATCGTTAAAGGGCTCCAGGGTTTGTTTACCGTTTTTTTCTAATAGAATTTGGACTTTTTGTTCAGCATCCTGCAATGCTTTCTGGCAGGTACTGGTTAATTTAACACCACGCTCAAAGGATTTTAAAGACTCTTCCAGTGATATATCACCTTGTTCCATTTGTTCAACAAGCTGTTCCAGTTCTTCAAGTGAATCTTCAAATAAGGTTGGGTTTTTCTTTCTAGGCATAGTTAAACAGTGGTGTGATGTAGTATTAGCGGTCGTAGCGAATAATTACATGTTACGATATTAAATTAGTCACTATTATATCTTAAATAACAGCATTTATGAGTAGCGAATATAACGCAGCAGCAATTGAAGTTTTAAGTGGATTAGACCCAGTACGAAAGCGTCCGGGTATGTATACGGACACCACAAGACCAAATCATTTGGTGCAAGAGGTAGTGGATAACAGTGTTGATGAAGCAATGGCTGGGCATGCAGATACTATTGAAGTTGTTCTGTATAAAGATGGATCTGTTTCTGTTAAAGATAATGGCCGGGGGATGCCGGTTGATTTGCATCCAGAACAGGGTATTCCGGGTGTTGAAGTGATTTTGACTCAACTACATGCAGGCGGTAAGTTTTCTAACAAGAATTATCAATTCTCAGGGGGCTTACATGGTGTCGGAGTCTCTGTTGTTAATGCTTTAACAACCCATTTAGAGGTAGAAGTTAACCGTAATGGTAAGGTTTACCAAATGACCTTTGCTAATGGAGATAAGCAAACAGACTTGATTGAAGTCGGTACTGTTGGCAAGGCAAATACAGGGACAAAAATTACCTTTTCACCCGATGAGAAGTATTTTGACTCTAGTAAGGTCTCTGTTATAAAACTAAAGCATGTATTACGTGCAAAAGCGGTTTTATGCCCAGGGTTAAATATCTCCTTAAAGTCAGAGCAAACAGATGAAGAGTGGACTTGGTGTTATCAGGATGGCTTAAAAGAATATTTACTTGATCGGGTAGGTGATGTAGAAATTTGTCCCGAAATTCCTTTTATGGTGGATTCATCAGCATCCAGTGAAGCGGTAGAATGGGGCGTCGTTTGGACTGCTGACAGTTTGCCAGAAGTGATTGCTGAAAGTTATGTTAATTTAGTCCCTACAGCACAAGGGGGTACGCATGTAAATGGCTTAAGGGCAGGTTTAACCGAAGCCATGCGTGAGTTTTGTGAGTTTAGAAATTTACTACCACGGGGTGTCAAAATTGCCCCTGAAGATGTCTGGGAAAATTGTCACTTTGTGTTGTCGGTTAAGTTAGAAGACCCTCAGTTTTCTGGGCAAACTAAAGAACGTTTAAGCTCCAGAGAATGTGTACCTTTTGTATCGGGTATTGCCAAAGATAGTTTTAGTTTATGGCTAAATCAACATCCTCAAGAGGGTGAGAAGGTGGCTGAGATTATTCTTACGAGTGCCCAAAAACGGCTTAAATCCAGTAAGAAAATCGTCAGAAAAAAAATCACCTCAGGCCCTGCATTACCAGGAAAACTGGCGGACTGTTCGGCGCAGGATATTACTCGAACAGAATTGTTTCTAGTGGAAGGGGATTCTGCGGGTGGCTCAGCCAAACAGGCAAGAGAACGTGAATTTCAGGCCATTATGCCTTTAGGAGGGAAAATCCTTAATACCTGGGAAGTGGATTCTGCAC
>DAOVVZ010000410.1:0-2742 GCA_030636915.1 Methylomarinum sp.
AACAGCATTTTAGTTGACTGGATATTTTAGCGGCTTTTGTTTTAATCAGAGTGTTGCCTGAAGGTAAATTGCAAAGAATATTAAAGTGGTATAGAAATGCCTGTTGGCTTTTTTTGTTACTGATTGTTATTCCTTTTATGGTTTCACAAATACGAATAGGTTTATATCCACAATTGGAAAAACAGTGGCAACAAATATCGCCAGCACAGTATAGGGGTGATGCCATTGAAGCTAAGAAAGAACTGGAAATGTTTGAAGAAGATAAGGGTATGAGAAAATCTGTTTCAAAAATGAGGCAGTTAGCAAGTCCTGCTTCGGTCGTTTCTGGACAAAGTAGGGTAAAACCCATCATTCATGAACGTATTGACCCAGATGCCAATATTCAAACAGGGCCAGGCTTACCTCAATGGCAATGGGCTAAAGTGCATTTATCATGGAATGGCTCAGTCGATAGCCAGCAAAAAATCTCACTGTGGTATTTATCACCTAAATTGACCATGCTATTAAATTTTTTAAGGGTAATACTTGTATTAGTTTTGTCTTTGTTAATGTTTGGTTTGATTAATAAAAAATTTAAGATTCCCAGTGCCTTATTAAGTTGGATATTACTGATTCCATTTTTAAGTTTTCCTGCGCAGGATGCTTATGCCGATTTTCCTGATCAACAAATGCTTAATGAGCTGAAAAGCCGATTATTGCAAGCACCTGACTGTTTACCCTCATGTGCTCAAATCTCCTCTATGCACTTAGCAGTTACACCTAAAAACTTAAGCATAAAATTACAGGTTCATGCGCAACAGGCTGTAGCGATTCCATTGCCCGCTAAGCAAGAGCAATGGATGCCTAATCAAGTATTGGTTAATGGTCATCAGGCAAAGGCAATAATTAGAGCCAATAATGCGTTATGGATTAGTCTTGATAAAGGTTTACAGTTGATTGAGCTAACAGGTGTTAATCCTGCCCAGAATAGATTTTCCTTGCCATTAGCTTTAAAGCCGCATCGAGTGACAGTCGAAAGCAAAGGCTGGACGATAGAAGGTGTTCATGAGAATGGTCAAGCGGATAATCAACTGATTCTTTTCAGAATTAAAACTGTTCAGCAGTTGCAAGCGGCTGGGAGCAAGCTTGAATCGGGTGTTTTACCTGCTTTTATCCGAATCGAAAGGACTTTAAATTTAGGTTTGGATTGGCGTGTCACGACTCGTGTTGTGCGTGTTATTCAAAATAATTCGGCAGTCGTTTTAAAATTACCGTTACTAAAGGGTGAATCGGTTACAACTGATCGTATTAGAGTTAAAGATAAACATGTGCTAGTTAATATGTCTTCTAGGCAAAATAGTTTGCGGTGGGAGTCGGTTTTAAAAAAATCATCCCAAATAGAATTGATAGCGGCTAAGACCAGTCTATGGAGCGAGGTATGGCGAGCAAATGTCAGTCCAATATGGCATTTACAAACAGCGGGTATTTCTGTTGTTCATCATCAAGATAGAGGTCGATGGTTGCCGGAATGGAGACCTTGGCCTGGTGAAAAGGTCAGTTTAACGATTACACGACCAGAGGCTGTTAAAGGTGCGACCTTAACTATTGATAGGACGGGTTTACAAATAAAGCCGGGTAAGCGCTCTGTAGAAACAGAATTGAAATTAAGTATTAGAAGCTCAAAAGGTACGCAGCATACTTTAAGTTTACCTGAACAAGTGCAGCTACAATCAGTAAAAATTAATGGCACAACACAGCCGATACGGCAAAAACAGTCGCAAGTAACGTTACCTATTAAGCCTGGGCAACAGGAGATAACTCTTTTATGGCGAAATATGCAGGAGCAGGCAAGTTTTTTGACTACCCCTGTTGTTAATTTAGGTGTTGCAAGTGTCAATAATCATATAAAGGTGTTGTTGGGTCAAGATAGGTGGGTGCTACTTACTTTAGGTCCGGCTTTTGGTCCTGCTGTTTTATTTTGGGGAGTGCTGATCGTAATCGCAATACTGTCATTTGGCTTAGGAAGCTTATCGCTTACTCCATTAAAGCATTGGCATTGGTTTTTATTGTTGATTGGATTGAGTCAAATTCCTATTGAATTAGCCATGTGTGTGATTATCTGGCTAATTGCTTTAGGTTTCAGAGCAAAAAAACAGCCTACAGAGGCAGGCTATTTTAATATTATGCAAGCAGGGTTAGGTTTATTGACTTTGGTTTCTATCTTGGTACTTTTTTTGGCTGTTCAGCAAGGCTTGTTAGGATCTCCAGATATGCAAATTGTAGGTAATCAATCTTCGGCTTTTAATCTTAATTGGTATCAAGACAGGAGTGATGAACTATTACCTACGGCAACAGTTATTTCAGTCCCATTGATGACATATCGTATTTTAATGCTACTTTGGTCGCTATGGTTAGCCGTTTCATTATTAAATTGGCTGAAATGGGGTTGGAGTTGTTTTGCTATGGATGGTTTATGGAAAGGGTTGAAAGCAAAAGGGAAGGGTGCGGCTGTAATGAGTGATAAGCAAAGTTAGTTGCCAGAGTTAGAATGATGTACGCATGATTAATATTATTTTGGGGGCGGTATGGATGTTGGGAAACTTCTTATTATCTTAGGTAGTGTGATTTTATTAGCAGGAATATCCATGTCCTTTGCTCCTTGGTTGCTTAACTGGTTTGGTAAGTTGCCAGGTGATATTCGTATAAAAAATGAACACAGCCTGGTTTTTATTCCAATTACCTCAATGATTGTCGTTAGTTTGT
>DAOVVZ010000060.1:0-7111 GCA_030636915.1 Methylomarinum sp.
AGCAGAAATCGGCAATATAACAAAGCAGGATATTTTAGAAGCATCTGCCCAGAAAGATAATATTGGCGCAGGTTTTGTTCGCCATTCTTCTGTTGCTGTTAAAAATAATTACAGCAAGGAATATGATTTGCAATACCAGGATATAGATAGGGAATTACATAATCTTATCCAAACTGCGAATGATTCCCGCTTATTAGCAAAAGCCTATAACAGGTATTACGATATTACCGAAAGAACACCTGATTACTTCATGTTAAATGGTCGGTCATTCCCTTACACACTAAGAGAATCACTCATTGTTGTAAAACCTGAAGAAAAAATAAAGTTACGTGTTTTAAATGCGGGGGACCAACAACTATCCTTACATACCCACGGCTTTAAACCCACAGCCACCCATTTTGACGGGGTAAAACTCAAGCCAGCTGCACAAATACAACGCGATGTATTTACATTAGGTCCGGCTCAACGAGCAGATCTGGAATTGTATGCGCATAATGATGGCTTAAATAACATGGGACCTGGGATATGGACCTATCACGACCACAATGAATTGGGCGTAACGACCGACGGCATCTACCCTGGTGGTCATATCAGCAGCATTGTTTTTGAATCGTTTCTTGGCGATAACGGTATGCCAAATCTACAAGGCGTTGATGTCAGTCCTTTTTTTACTGAAGCCTTTTATCAAAAACAATACCCTGTCTGGAACTTGTCTGATGACAAGCAACATTATGGGGAAATTCCTAAAAAAGCTGATAATAAGACTCAATCAAGCGATATGGTCTCTATGGATACGACACAAATTGCCATTTTAATTCTGCAAATCATTATTTTGCTAATCACTCTTACTTTGTTTAAAAAATATACTGGGAAAAACAAATGATTAATAAAAAACCATTAAAATCATTTTCTACAGGAACATTAATTGCACTTGGTTTAAGTATAAATAGCTTATATTCAGTGGCGGCTAATACAACAGAAGTAACTGATTTAAAAAACAATCATAAACATAACCACCATCCAGAAACAAAACTAATGGAAGGCGGATGTGGTAGCAATATGCGTATGGACATGCAGGGAATGGTCATGAATGAAAACAAAGACGACATCCCTAAAGATTGCAAAGAAATTACAGAAGATGTCACTATAGTCGTTAAAGCGGGTACTAAATACTCAGAACCTTATCCAGGAACTGTTTTTGGCTTTAATGAACATCAATGGCAAGTAAAACCATGCAGCCGCATTACAGTAGAATTTAGCAATGAAGACGACATTCGCCACCAGTGGATGATTCATGGTTTACCAACTTACCTCTACCCCAAAGGTATGTTCCATATTGAAGTTAATGGACAAAACAAAAAAACTGGGACTTTTATCGTTCCAAACAGCCATTACACTTATCTAGTGCATTGTGACATAGCTCAACACATGGAAAAAGGCATGAAAGCCCAACTTAAAGTTGGTAATGGTAGGGGGGACTTGCCCAGTATTCCAGGAATATCTAACCCGACTTTCCCTGATATATTCATATCAACCCCTTAAAATATGGGGCGTCAGCATAAATGCGCCCCTTTATTTTACCTATTTTAAAATTAGAAAAAATTAGGTGCAACGCTAAAAGTAAGGTAGTATTATTTACTTTGTAATTATTGGCTTACACAGCAAAGGTGAGTTTTACCCATGAATAATGGAAAAATTAAAATTTCAAACTACAAAGATCTTATTTTTATAGACCTGTATTCGCAGGAAAAGATAACCAAAGAAGATATTCGATGGTTATTTGATTCGCTAAAACAAAAATTCCAAAGAAAACAAAATGTTATTGCCTTAATTAGTGGCAGTTACAACATTTGCACCTCCGCAACAGAAATGCTTGCACTGAAATCTGATTTTATTGGGGACTCTATTGCTTTTGTAGTTCAGAGTGATGAAATGAAAGTCAACGACCTCTATTACACACAGTTTTCCTATTTAAAAGGCAAATCGGTAGCTTATTTTAACCAATTATCTACTGCGTACGACTGGGTTAAACAAAACTCAGCTCAAACAGCCTGATTATTTAGCCGTGACAAGAAAAGCATCGGTATAAATATCGGTGCTAGCAGCCCCTGTCATAAAAGCAGCTGTTTTCATCTGACTGATCATTTCCGGGTGGCCACAGAGAAATACTCGCCAACCTGTTAAGTTTGGTAAATTTTTCAAAACAACTTCATTAGCTCGCCCAGCACTAAAGTCTTCAGGAACATGTGAGCCTGATATGCATGGAGTATATGTAAAGTTTGAGTTATCACGCTCAAGCTGTCGCATTTCATCCACTCTATACAAATCTTCCAGTTCATGGCTTCCATGAAACAAATGTATAGGGCCAGAATGACCATGCGATAAAGCATCTATTAAAATACCCGCTAAAGGTGCTAAACCACTCCCTGTTCCAACTAACAGTAAGCCTTGCTCTTTACGGTCAGGTAAATAAAAACAATGACCTTGAGGTTCTGAAACGGATAAAACATCCCCCACCTTAATTTCATCATGCACCCACTCGCTAAAAATGCCACCAGGTAAACGACGAATATGGAATTCCAAAGTTTTAGATTCTGTCGGCACATTAGATATTGAGTAACTTCGCGTTACACCATCAGCCCTTTGTATATTAACAAACTGCCCTGCCTTATATTCCAGTACATCTGGACACTCCAAAACCAACAAAATAGTATTTCTATTAAGCATTTCGTTGGCAACAACCTTGCCATCCGTATAAAACTCAGATTGTTCTGGTAACCTAATAGTCATATCTTGCTCAGGCACACAAAGACAAGCAAGAAAATACCCCTGGTTTTTCAACGTATCTTTAAGTCCATTCTGAGCTTTGGCCGATGGAGATGAGTCAACACTCTTCAAAATACAACTATGACAAGTCCCCTTCTTACACGCATAAGAAACATCAACCTCTTGCCTCAACAAAGCATCTAAAACAGTTTCTTCAGGTTGACAGCTATAACTACCATCACCAATCGTTAATTTAGACATAATAAATCTTGGTTTTTGAACAATAAGACACAATTACTAACCCCCGAAAATAAAAAAAAGAGAGAACAAATAGTCTCTCTTTCTCTAAACTTTTCAGACAATATGAGAGATGTTATTTACCTAACACATCTGCCCTAACACTCTCAGCAATGGCAGCTGCTTCACCAATTAATTCAGCAGGCACCTTAAGCTCAACTAATGTTGCACCCAAATGTTCCATGACTGCATCAAAATGCGAATCATCCAAACCTTTTTTTACTAAAGGTGCATGAACTGAACGCATATCACCACCTGTGTACGTGTTCGGGCCACCAAACGCCATTGTAAAAAAAGCTTTTTGCTTGGCAATTTGCGCATCCATATCCGTTTTATCAAAAAAACGATTAATGCGATAATCATTCAGCACTTTTCTATAAAACAATTCAACTGCTGCATTTACAGCCGCTTCACCACCAATCCTGTCATATAAAGACTCACTCACTATTTTCTCCTCACTCATTGTTATCACCTTGTTATTATTTTAATCATAATTCAATCCAGCAGTAATAACTGCTACTCCGAGAATAGCAAATAAAGCTATCTTGTACAACATAATTATGTCAAAAGATTTAATCATTTAAATTATATTATTTTTTTGTTACCATTCAGAGTCTTATAAAGGATTGAGCTAAGAAAACCATGACTAACAGGATAAGTTCTCGACAATACCAAATTTTAGAATTGCTGCTAAAAAACAGAGCAGGACTCAGTATTGATGAAATTGCCCAGACACTCAACATTTCACGAAATGCTGTTCAGCAACATTTTGCTTCCCTAGAAAGAGACAATTACATTCAAACAGGTGAACAAAAAAAAACCGCCGGCCGCCCTGTCCGCACTTTTGTTTTAACAGAAGCTGGAATCAACTGCTTTCCTAAACAATACGCCTGGTTTTCAGAGCTAATTCTTTCTGATTTAAAACAGGAAATGGGCGATGAAGCTTTTAAAAACTATCTGCAAAAGTTAGGCTTATCCCTAGCAAAAAGTCTTTTACCTAATTTTGAAGATAAAAACACCGAAGAACGTATCAATAGCCTAATTGATGTAATGGAGAGCCTTGGTTACCAAGCCTCTTCAAGACAAGACACAAAAGATCACACTCACTATGTTGATGCCTGTAACTGCATTTATCATGATCTAGCGCAAAAACACGATGAAATTTGCGAATTAGATAAAACACTTATTTCCACCCTGCTAGACAGAAAGATAGAACAAGTAGAATGTATGGCTAAAGGAGGCCATATCTGTAGTTTTAAAATACAAAAAAACAACTAATACTGTAAACCTCACCTGCCAACCAAACTATAGATTCCAGTTCATAACCTGTAGCATCGTCGATAATCAATCTAGCCGCGGGGGAATTACTCATTCACCCCAGCAGTACTGCGGGGGGACAATGCAGGGGTAATTCAAGAAGTTATAAAAGAACATGTTGAAAAAAGTGGTCTAGAGTTTTTTAAAAAAAACTTATATGCTGATAATCTCACGGTCCTACCTGACTTGAAAAATCATGAAGGAACATATTATTGATCTAATGGAACTAATCTGTATTTATCAAAGATAATGGAAATACATTATGACATTAAGAATAGTAACCTTGTTTGTACTCGTTATTTTAGCCATTAGTGATATAGGACCAATCCCAACGATAAGTCTTATCTGTATCTATGTTATCCTCTTCAGACCTCAGTGGTTCAAGACGTTAATTGACAAGATTTATCAGGCATAAAAAAGACCCACTAAGTGGGTCTCATTACTGAAACTCCAGCATAAAACTTAGGCAAAATGTTTAGGAAGGTGTTTTATAATATCTTCAGTGCCATGCGTAGTGATATTTTTATCAAGTTCAAAACGAACCGCTTTTTGAATTTGAGAAGACAATTGTTTCCGCAACTCCCCCAGAAAGGAAGGGTCTGAAATAATCATCAATTTTCCAAATTTGTTTAAATTATGCGCCTCATCAAGATGTCTGGCGATACGTTTAGCAAAATCGATTGCTTCCTGTTCTTTTGGGGTAGTCTTATCCTGATAAGCGTGTCCGCCAGCACCGGCAACACCAGCATCTTTCCCTGGTAAATCACTGGTCATGTCCTGTTCATGCAAGCGACCAGCTGTGTGAGCGAAACCATCAATTTCTTGTAATGTAGCAGGCGTGCTAGCAACGAAAATGCGTGCACGACTGCTGTCTGCAACTAATATCCAGGTAGAGTTCATAATAGCTTCTCCATAACTGAGAGTTAATTTTCTTTAAAGACCCATTTGATTATAACCGTGCCATCATAATGAAGCTATTGAATTTATCATATAACTGAACCGCGCACACTAACAAACAGCTTCTGGAGAAAAGAGCTAAAAAGGAAAAACCATAGGGGCAGCATTCCTTCGTGAATGATTCTACTCAAGGTTGAATAGTGCCATAAAAACAATATTCGTAAGGATCTAACCATGAACGTAACGGAGGATTTATCAGTATTATGTGATTAATCTCTTGTACCACTCAAGTACGAGCCGCTAATGACAACATATCCAAAATATCGAAAACTCTCGATACGTATTTTTCTTTCAAATTATATTTATTGTTACCGCTACTAGTCAGATCAGCCTGGATCATATCAATTAATCCATTAAGACGTCTCTGATGGATTCCTAACCAGGCTTGTAGTGGGTCGAGTATTATTCCGATAAACGTTGAGATTATTGCTAAAAATAAAATAACAAATCCAGTAGCAGAAACAAGTAGCCTAAGCGAAACAGTTACAGGAACAACTGAATAATACCAACCGCCAATCGTCGGCCCTAATAAGAAATTTGAAATTGCAATACTTTTAGCAAATGCTGCGCTTAATAATTTTCCAGCGCCTAAAGCACCAAACGATGCGCGATTTAACGTGGCATAGCTAGATGCAATTAGAAGAATATTACTGGCTAGTTCAGAAGCAGAGATCCTTGTCGTTCCATATTCTCTTAATTTTTTCTCAATATTATCGCGGAACTCAGGGTTGTTATGGTGCATCTTTATTTTTAAAAGATATCCCTCTATTATCCCTGATAGCTCTTTGTCCTTCATTATCTCATCGAGAAAAGCATCTTTTGTTGACCGGCGGTTTTCTTGTTCGTATGGAATTTCAAGTAATTCGGAATAAATAAGCCAGTTTATTTGTTTTTCAACATTGGTTTCAAACCCTTGAGGTACGCTGTCAATTTTGTTGGCAAGTTTTTCTAATCCAATTTTTCTTATCAAAATTGAGCTTATTACGAAAGCAATTTTTACCACGGACCATAAAATATTGATCGGGACCATGATTAAGTCACTTCCGATTGCTTTTCTATGTAATATTAAGGAGCCCTTAAGGGAGTAATTTTCCCTAACAAAACCGGGAACCATGTTTTTTCTTGACTGAATGTATCTTTCGATACCTCTGTTTACTGCCCTGATGACAATCTCGTTATCGCTCGCCATAAAATTCACTTTACGCATTTTTTGTATGATTTACAAACATAATACCCAATAAAATATAAAATTATTTAAGCAATTTTTCAAGGCTGCAGGACTGTGGTCAGTCTTTTTGGATCTATCGTCCTGCACAATCAATCTTTCACTACTGATGTGCTACAACATTATTCTCTTTAATGGTGGTGTACTCCTTTTGTTGGTAAGTGATCTGGGCAGGTCTTTTCCAACAGGATACATCGCTATCTTTTTAACTCATACACCAGAAATGACTATACCTCTCACATCAGTAGGTATTATTAGAGTAAGTATTAGTTGGGAATGGTATTAGTATTAAATTTAATACCAATTAGGTTTAAGTCAATAACTTTAGAATTTTAAAGCCCATTGCACTAAGATGGTTGAGAATCATCAACCGGGAACATCTGCAAATTACAACGCATTTCATTGGCGTATTTAAAGCCAATGGCAGAAATTATTTTCCTATCTATATCCGCCAAATTAAGTGCTACCATCATTGCCGCCCCATGAACATCCCATTATTTTTCGGCGAAAATTTAGAGTAAATAATGTTCGTTATCTGCACTTATCTCC
>DAOVVZ010000049.1:0-7300 GCA_030636915.1 Methylomarinum sp.
GTTGCAGTGACAAAAAACCATTTATTTTTATTCTACATCAATCCATCGACACTTTTAATAGCTGAATCAGGTCATTTTATTCTCCATATTATTTAGTGAACTATACTTAGTGCACTAAATAATATATCATATAAAACAACTTCAAACTGATACAGGTCTATAAATTACAATAAGTTATCTCACTATAGACCAGATAATCGCTTGATGAATTAATTAGAAGTGTATATAAATATAGGTACAAACATCATTAAAAGATTAGACATAGATCTACATCAGCCTTTACCCGAAGAGGGTTCATCTGCATTCAAGCTAATCGCCAAATGCTCCCCTCTGGACACCAACTCCCTCTATTGCAACTTATTGCAATGCAGTCATTTTTCAGGCACTTCAGTTGCGGCTACTTACCAAGATGAATTAGTCGGCTTTATCTCCGCCTATCTTATTCCTGAACGACCGAATACTTTGTTTATCTGGCAAGTGGCTGTGGACAAGAAGGTACGAGGACAGGGCTTAGCAACCAGAATGCTACAAAACATTTTAGCCAGAGATCAATGCACCAAAGTCAACGCTATTGAAACCACCATTACCGAATCAAATCTGGCCTCATGGGCACTGTTCAATGGCTTATCCAGCAAATTAAACGCCCCACTCCATAGCTCTGTCATGTTTGACCGCGAGCAACACCTTGATAACAGTCATGCCACGGAAATGTTAGTAAAAATTGGTCCCTTATAAATGGCCAGCACTTTTAACAAGATATCTCTGTTTAACGCAATAAAGGATAAGTAATAATGAAAATTTTTGATGAAATTGAATCTGAAGTACAGTCTTATGCACGATCATTTCCGCGCGTTTTTAATAAAGCCATCGCTGAATTTCTTTATGATGAAGACGGTACCGAATATCTGGATTTTCTTGCGGGTGCGGGCACCTTAAATTATGGACACAATCACCCAGTATTCAAAGAAAAGTTACTCGAATACATTCATAACGATGGTATTACCCATGGGTTGGATCTACACACTAAAGCTAAAGGTGAGTTCCTTCAAACCTTCAACGAGAAAATACTAAAGCCCCGCAATTTAGATTATGTTCTGCAATTTACCGGCCCAACAGGCACCAATGCGGTTGAGGCCGCTTTAAAACTCGCAAGAAATGTCACCGGACGTGAAAACATTATCGCCTTTACCAATGGATTTCATGGCGTCAGTCTTGGCTCACTCGCTGCAACAGGAAACTCTCATCATCGTGGTGCAGCTGGCGTTAGTCTCAACGGAGTCAGTCGAATGCCTTATGACGGCTACCTGGGTGAAGAAATGGATACCATCGCCTATTTAGACAAAGTACTCTCTGATTCCAGTAGCGGCATTGATAAACCAGCAGCCATTATTGTTGAGACAGTTCAAGGCGAGGGCGGCATTAATGCAGCGAGCTTCGAATGGTTAAGAGATTTACAATTGACCTGTAAAAAACATGATGTCTTATTGATTATTGATGATATTCAAGCGGGCTGTGGTCGCACAGGCAGCTATTTTAGCTTTGAAGAAGCAGGCATTTACCCTGACATCGTTACACTATCCAAATCATTAGGCGGCTACGGCCTGCCCTTTGCCATGGTGCTTATTCGTCCAGAAATAGATCAGTGGAAACCGGGTGAGCATAACGGCACATTTAGAGGCAATAGCTTTGCCTTCGTTACCGCTAAAGCAGCCATTGATACTTACTGGTCAGATGATACCTTTTCAAAAGAAATAAAACGCAAAGGCAAGTATATATCACAACGTCTTGAATCAATTGTCGATCGTTATGGTGAAGGTAATTTTACCACCCGTGGTCGTGGTATGTTTCAGGGAATTAATTGTGTGAATAGTGATTTAGCAGGAAAAATTACGCATAAAGCTTTTCTACAAAATATGATCATTGAAACCAGCGGTGCAGACGATCAGGTGGTTAAATTTTTATGTCCTCTGATTATTAGCGATGAAAGCCTAAAGAAAGGTATTGATATCGTTGAACAAGCGATAAAAGAAGTTTGCGCCAAGGAAGATTCAATTCCGGAAGAAAAAGATTACTTCGCGCCGCTTGCCGAGTAAATTTAAAGCTTATTACCCTCTAAAAATAGTTAACTAAATAACCATGATCATTAGACAACTACAAGCAGCAGAAAACAGTAACCGCCGTATAGTATCACCCGATGATAACTGGGAAAGCACCCGGCTGTTATTAAAAGAGGACAATATGGGCTTTTCATTCCATATCACCACGATTTATGCACACGCAGACTTTCAGATGCATTACCAAAACCATTTGGAATCCGTTTACTGTATTTCCGGGGAAGGTGAAGTGGAAACATTGGCTGATAATAAAGTGCACGCTATTACACCGGGCACACTTTATATTTTAGATAAACACGACAAGCATATATTACGCGCCTTTACCGAAATGAAAATGGCTTGCGTGTTTAATCCTCCGCTTAACGGCAAAGAAGTGCATAACGCTGAAGGTGCTTATGAGTTACAAGCATCAACGCTGGATTAGCTTATCAAGCACAGCGTAATAACGTAATACCAATCCCAATAAGTTCATCTATTATTCCTTCTCCTGCTGAATGCCGACAAGGATGTCGGTAAGTAGCGCAATGCATAAAGCCATGGATGGCTTGTAGTAGAACAACGCAGGAGCTGTTGTCGAGGAGCTATTGCCGAGAAGGCTAGGGTGAGGAGATTAAAATAAAAACTTATTGTGATTGGTGTAACCTCTCACTGAGTTACATTTTTCTTTGCACGTAAAAACCATTACCATCAGTTAAACAAGTCAAACACCACCAAGGACACTCAATTGATTATCAGCTTTTTATGTTTTATGGCGCTATTTGTTGCTCTCGGGTTGAGCTCTTTATTTAAAAGCCAAGACACCAAACAAGATTATTATTTAGCCAGCGGATCTGTATCACCCGGCTTGGTCGGCCTATCAGCTGTGGCCACCAATAACAGCGGCTATATGTTTATCGGTGTGATTGGCTATATCTATACCACAGGACTTGCCTCAATATGGTTAATGTTAGGCTGGATTGCCGGCGATTTTATTGCCTCCACCTTTGTACATGCACGCTTACGTAATGCGACAGAAAAAACAGGCCAAGTGAGCTATGCAGGTCTATTAAGCCACTGGAATGGCGAAAGAAATAAATCACTACAACGTATCATTGCGGTTATCTCACTGGTCTTTTTATTAGCCTATGCCAGCGCTCAACTGGTTGCCGGCAGCAAAGCACTTCATGTCCTGCTTGGCTGGCCTATGTGGGCTGGTGCTGTATTAGGTAGCATCATGGTAGTTTTTTATTGTATTGCCGGCGGAATCCGAGCTTCAATCTGGACTGATGCCGCACAATCATTCGTCATGATATTTTCTATGAGCCTACTACTGGTAACGGCTATTAGCTCGCTGGGTGGCGTGAGCGTTACCATAGATCAGCTGAGTAATATTGACGGCTTTCTCGATTGGTTTCCTAAAGATCTCGCCTTACCGGGATTGGCGGGTGGTATTTTATTTGCGGTTAGCTGGATGTTTGCAGGCCTGTCCGTCATCGGACAACCGCATATTATGGTTCGTTTTATGGCATTAAATGATCTTAAAAAAATGCGTCAGGCCAGATTCTGGTATTACAGCTGGTTTCTACTTTTTTATTGTATGGCGACAGGGGTAGGCCTACTCTCTCGTATCTATCTGGGTGATATTTCCACATTTGATGCAGAATTAGCACTCCCAACCATGGCTCAGCAATTATTATCCCCCGCCTTTGTCGGCTTAATTCTGGCCGGAATTTTTGCGGCAACCATGTCCACAGCAGACTCACTGATATTAAGCTGCTCAGCGGCGCTGACACATGACTTGTTACCTCATGACATTGAAGATACCCGCTTAATCAAAGGCGCAACCGCCCTAATCACAATGGCAGCGTTACTCTGGGCGCTGCTCAACAGCCAGAGTGTTTTTAGTCTGGTTATCATGGCGTGGTCTGGCTTAGCCAGTGCGTTTGCACCGTTACTGATCTTTTTATGTCTCGGAGGAAAACCTACAGAAAAAACAAGCCTATTAGCTGTTTTTACAGGCTTAGCCGTTGCAATGTTATGGCGTTATATAGGCTGGAACAATGCCATATACGAAGGAATGGCAGGGATTATTGCAGGATTATTAGTACTTTATACCCCCATCTTATTTAAAAAAGTGTCACCGCTTGATATTAGAATTGAAAGCTAAGAAAACTTTAAAACCAAAAATGAAGGCTATGTCACCGTTAAATGTTGAAAAATTGATTTAGTAAGCTAAAAAGGATTATCAGTTTCTCATTGTTATCTAGAAGGTAAAAGTTGAAGTCACTCTAAAAGCTCTCCTGCTGGAGAGGGTTGGGGTGAGGAGAAAATAAACAGCATGCAATTCAATATTTCTTTTTTATCTCTTGAATTTATAAGAGAATATTGAAGAAGAAAGAAATTATTTGATTTCTCCTCACCCCTCCCTCTCCAGCAGGAGAGGGCTTAAGAGCTAACTAAATCTATTAAAAATCCACACTTAACGGTGACATAGCCAAAATGAATGACTGCAATAGAGCAGCTTATCCCCGCATTGTTTAAGCCAGTCATCTACTATATATTGTGTATCACTAAAAATAATATAAAGAGGAATAACGATGCCTGCTCAACCCAATAAAACCGGACATGGCGGTTGTCCACATGATTGCCCTGATACCTGCTCTATGGTTTATGAAGTTGAAGATGGAAAACTGATTAGTGTTACAGGCAATGCTGATCACCCGATGACTCGAGGTGGATTATGCGTCAAATTAAACGATTACGAAAAACGCCATTACCATCCAGATCGCCTACTGCACCCCTTGCGACGCACTGGTCCTAAAGGCAGCAAACAGTTTGAACGAATTAGCTGGGATGAGGCACTGGATGAAATAACCACAAAATGGAAAGCCATTATTGATGAGCATGGGCCGCATGCCATTATGCCGAACAGTTACCTTGGCAACCAGGGGCTGGTTCATGGCTTAAACGGCGGAGATGCTTTTTTTAATCGCATGGGAGCAACGGTTACTGAACGCACATTCTGCGGTGAAGGATCGTGCACAGCCTGGCTATTAACTGTCGGACCCACTGCCGGGGTTGATCCTGAAAGTTTTATTCATTCAAAATATATTGTTATCTGGGCCTGTAATTCGGTCAGTACCAATTTGCATCATTGGCATATCGTTAAAGAAGCCCAGAAAAAAGGGGCTAAAGTCATTGTTATTGACTCTTTCGCCTCGAAAACAGCTAAACAAGCAGACTGGCATATTGCGCCTAAACCCGGTACGGATGGGGCTTTAGCCATGGCAATGATCCATACTATCATTGAAGAAGGCCTGGTTGATCAGGATTATGTAGATAATTATACCGTTGGCTACGCGGAACTTGCAGAGCGTGCAAAAGATAGAACACCTGAATGGGCTGAAAAAATAACCGGCATTGCTGCCGATGACATTCGTCAGTTTGCCCGCGAATACGCAACCACTCCACCAGCAGCAATTCGTTTAGGCGTGGCATTAGAAAGAAGCTATGGCGGTGGGCAGACGATTCGAGCAGTAAGCTGTCTTCCTGCCTTAATTGGCGCATGGCGACATGTTGGCGGCGGTGCCTTACAATTTCCGGTATGGGAACATCCGTATAAATTTGATGTTATCAGTCGTCCTGATTTAATTCCCGAAGGCACGCCTGTTGTTAACAACCTTCAACTCGGTCGCGTGCTAACAGGCGAGACAAAGCTTGATACTCCAATTAAGTCTATGATGTGCTGGAATACCAACCCGGTAACCCAGGCGCCTGAAACAGATAAAATTATTGAAGGCCTGAAACGCGAAGACCTGTTCATGGTCTCTGCCGAACATTTTATTTCTGATACTGCGGCTTATGCTGACATTGTTTTACCAGCATCAATGGGTGCAGAGATGGAAGATATGGTGTTGTCATGGGGACATCTCTATCTAACCTATAATGAAAAATGTATCGAATCACCCGGCGAAGCGATTCCAAACAATGAAATATTCCGTCGATTAGCCAAGAGAATGGGATATGAAGAAGAAAACTTCAGATGGTCAGATAGTGAATGCCTTGAAAACTATGTAGACTGGGATTCGCCTGCTTGTGACGGAATAGACCTGGCTTACATGCGAGAACATGGTTTTGCAAGATTAACGGTCGGCACAAAAGATAATCGCGCGCCTCACAAAGAGGGCAACTTTCCTACACCATCAGGTAAATGTGAATTTAAACTCGACGGTGCAAGCAACTTTGTTGCCGGACCATTTAGACAAATGTATGAAGGTTTTCAGGCAGGTGAAGCATTAGATAGTCTACCTGATTATGTTGCCTCTAAAGAAACTCCTGAAAGCAACCCGGAACTGGCTAAAAAATACCCGTTAAATATTCTTTCACCCAAAAGCCACGGTTTTCTTAATTCCTGTTATGCCAATATGGATCATAAAATTAAAGCCCAAGGTGAGCAGTTTGTTTTACTTCATGCTGGTGATGCCAGTACACGAGGTATACAGGAAAATGACAAGGTACGTGTTTTTAATGATCGGGGGGCATTTGAAGGCAATGCAAAAATTACCGCTGATGTAAATGCCGGTATTATTGTCGCCACATTAGGTTACTGGAGACAATTAAATAAAGGCACGGTTAACTGCATTAGTTCGGCAGAATTTGTTGATATGGGGCATGCCCCGACATTCTCAGACAACCTGGTTCAGGTAGAATTGGCGGATTGATAAGATACAAACTATATAAAACAAGAAAGTAGCTACAGGGATGTATGCTTTTTTAATAGCAGGGAACAATAGTGTTCTCATGCGTACGCTAAGCTAGTCGTACCTACTGGACTAAATCATCAGGAGAATACGATCAGGCTGAACAAAGGAGCTAGCAATACAGGAAAATTTCCCAATGGTGCTCAAGGAAGAAAGATCACCTTCAGTGTATTGATCAAAGTGATCCTTAACTATCTCGTTGAAATCTTTGCATGTCCAAAAATCAAATCCGCACCGAAGAACCATATTGAATCCATTTTCTATGATTTTCTCACCAAACTGGCCAATATTACCTGGAATAAAAAGGTGAAAGCTATGCCTGTCCATAGCATCCAAAACCGAATCTACATCCTCACCTATGCCATAGGCATTGGACTGTAACAATAATGAAGCGCCTAAACTATCTGGATTAGACTTGTACTCTATGTCCACCTTGCTCAGAGTATA
>DAOVVZ010000139.1:0-5105 GCA_030636915.1 Methylomarinum sp.
AAATTGTTTGTTATCTTCATGAGTAAATAAAATAACAATGTAGGATGGGCAAAGGCTCTTTCGTGCCCATCACCCTTCTAAAATGATGGGCACGCTATCGCTTTGCCCATCCTACGCTTTTCCAAATCGTCCATAACGAAACAAAATACTTGGCAATAAGAGTAAATTTAACAGCGTATACGAAGCCAACCCCCCAATAATAATCGCAGCCATCGGCCCCATAATCTCTCGCCCCGGGTTATCACTGTTAAAGGCAATCGGTAACATTGCCAATGCTGTGACTAAGGCTGTCATTAAGATAGAGGGTAAACGTTGTTGAGCACCTAGTATCACTGTCTCCATATTCCATTGTTTACCTTCTATCTCCACCAAATGCTGGTAATGCGATAGCAGCATAATACTGTTGCGTACGGTAATGCCAAATAAAGTAATAAAGCCTACGATAGAGCCTACAGATAATGTTGCACCTGTGAGTACAACGGCTGCTACTCCACCAATTAAGGAAAACGGTAGATTTGCCAGTGTTAGTAATACGTGGCGAATGTTACCTATAGCGATATAAATAAAAATAAGTACGCCAGCACTGGCTATTAAGGAGTGTAAAATCAGGTCTTTTTTAGCTTGGGCTTGTTCTACGGCTGCACCGGTAAATTCAGGGTAACTATTGGCGGAAAAACGGATTTCATTTAGCACACGTGTTTTGAGTTCTTGCATAAAATCATCCATGTCTCGGTCTTCGACATTACTTGTAATAGTTTGTTTGCGTTGCGCACCTTGATGCAAAATATTGTAGCGTCCCTCAGAATGTCTTATATCAGCTACTTGAGATAGGCGAATTAAACTGCCGTCTTTTGTGCGTATAGGTAAATCGGCAATGGCTTGGGGTTGTTCTCTTAATTCAGGCGCTAGAGCGACGGCTACATTGTATATGCGATTGCCTCGAATATTTTTACCAGTGATATGGCTTTCATAAGCGGTTTGTAAGGTGTTGATGACTTGTGCTGGTTGTAGCCCCCATAAAGCCAGTTGATCTAAATTTAGATGGACTTGTAGTAAAGGTGTGCCAGGTGGTGATCTGAGTTGTACATCGGTTGCTCCTGGAATGTCACGCATGATTTCCGCGACCGTTTGAGCTTTGCGATCCAGTGTATTTAAGTCATTGCCATAAATATTAACCACGACAGGCGAGGTGTAGCCGGAGATGGTTTCATCAACCCGTTCGGTTAAGAAGGTATTGGCTTCATATAAAATCCCCGGAAAGTCATTTAAAATAGTTCTTAATTGATCAAGCACCTGCTGTTGTTCTGCGCCAGATAACGGGGCAAGACGGACTTCATATTCACTGTAATGACTGCCAAAGGTATCAGCACCACGTTCTGCCCGACCTGCCCATTGCGAGACTGATTCTACCCCCGGTAGTTTAAGAAATTGCTCGGTTAATTGTGAGCCAATACGAATAGATTCTTTTAATGATGTACCGGGGATGCTAGTGGTGTGGACAATATAATGGCCTTCACGTAATTCGGGTAAGAATTTATTGTCCAGATTTAAAAAGGTTAGTAAACCCACACAACAGATGACTAAGCTACTAGAAACAACCCATTTAAAATAAGCAGTAACCCAGTGTAATGCGGCTTGATAACGTGGTTTTATCCATTTAATCAGTGGTGGCTCTTGTGTTTCGTTAAATGATTTTGGGTTGTTACCAAGAAATAAAAAACATAATGCCGGTGTTAAGGTTAAGGCAACAAGTAGCGACATTAAAATTGCTAAAATATAAGAAACGCCGAGGGGTGAGAATAAACGGCCTGCTACACCTGATAAGGTTAATAGTGGTACAAAAGCTAAAGCCACAATAAAACTAGCATAAACCACAGAGCTTCTTACTTCCATTGAGGCATCATAAACGACTGTTGCAACGGTTTTTGGTTGTGCCAGCAAACGGTTTTCTCGTAGTCTGCGAAAAATATTTTCAGTATCGATAATGGCATCATCCACTACTTCGCCCAGTGCAATGGCCAGTCCGCCCAAAACCATAATGTTGAGATTAACACCACTTTCTAATAACACGATAATGGCGGTAATGAGTGATAAAGGAATAGCGGTTGCAGAAATGAGAGCGGTACGGATGTTAAATAGAAAAAGATAGAGAATAAGCACCACAAAAAATCCACCAATCAACAAGTGTCCAGAAAGGTTGGATAGAGAGGTTTCAATATAATCGGCAGGACGAAACAGGTGTGAGTAAAAATCAATATCCTGTTTTTTAAAAATACTATCAAATTCAGTTAATGCCGCTTCAACTTGTTTGGAAACTGACAGTGTATTTGCTCCAAACTGACCAATCACCATCATTACTATGCCCTGTTTGCCTTTGATTTGGGCTGCCCCTATGGGGGGCTCAGCAGCATAAGCTATGTTAGCAACATCACCTAAGGTAATGTTTTTTCCTGCTTGACGTTTGACGATGATTTTTTTAAATTGTTCGGGGCTTGTGGGTTGCCCTGAAATTTGAATGGTAAAGCGTTGATTATCATTTTCAATAAAACCGCCACCTTGAATCTCACCCGCTTGTTTAGCTGCATTGACAATATCTTCTACAGCCAGATTAAAACGATGCAGTTGAGCGGGGTATATTTGGATTTGTAGTTGCTGCGTTTCACCACCAAAAATATTAACATCGGCAACGCCTGGAACAGCAAGTAGGCGAGGAACTAGCGTCCAATCTACCAGGCTGCGTAAATCAAGCAAGCTTTTACTGTTAGAACTTAAACCAATGGTTAATACCGTTGCAGATGAAGAAGATAGTGGTACAGGAATGGGGGGTTCTACACCTTCAGGTAATTTACTATTTAAACTGTTTAAGCGTTCGCTGACTAACTGTCTGTTGCGGTAAATATCACTGTTTTCTTCAAAAATAGCCGTGACTATGGATAGGCCCTGTATTGATTCAGAACGGATGGATTTCATCCCGATTAATCCGCTAATACTGGTTTCTATTTGTTGGGTAACTAAAATCTCGACTTGTTCGGCTGAAAGTCCGGGAGATTCAGTCTGGATCACTACTTGTTTGGGGGAAAATTCAGGAAAAATATCTAAACCAGCGGTAGAAAAACGGTAGCTTCCATAGCAAAGCAATATAACGGCAAGTGCGATAACGACACCGTAAAATCGAATAGAAAAGCGGACTAGAGTTGAGAGCATAGTGATTATCGTGGTGGTTTATGCTGTTTTAAGTTTGTTGGCTCACTATAAGCATTAATCATTGAACTTATTGGTAGAGATGTTCCTAATTAGAAGGGGAGTTGTTAGCTTGCTATCAAAACCAAAGGGTATGATATTGTTATGTTTTTAGTTTTGTCAAAACTAATGCTTTAATTTAGTTGCTTATATGTTGAGATATTGCTCACAAAGGTTCATATTGACGAATGAATAAAGTTAACTATATTTTTTGTAGATATTCAGTGTGTTTTTTGTGAATTATGGTGAATGTGATTTTTAAGGTTGTGGTGGATGCCAGAAAAGTAGTGCTGGTTCTTTTATTTTTTACACGGGGATCAATATGACAATTGAAGGCATTAAAACTTTACATATAATTCCAGAAGGTAATGCGCCTTTTATAGAGTTGTGTAATCATTATTTGGGGTATTTCCCCAGCTCAAAGTTTGATTCAACAGTGCTGTATTTAATTGGTTTTAATGATCAGAAAACTAGAGATCAGACAAATACTGGAAAAATTATATTCTGGGAATTGAAGGGAAGCAGTCTGAAGTTGACACCAGCCAATTTAATTAGATTTTATCAGCTCATTAAAAAAGAAAAATATGATCTGGTTGTGTGTCATAGTCATGCATCACTAATTATGGCGTGTCTGGTTAATATTCTAACGCCAGTGTACAAAATTATAGGTATTAGTTATAAAAATGGAGAATTTGCCAGTAAGTTTATCAATTCATTCATTTATCTCTGTAAAAATAGAGTTAGGCTCTTTGGTGTATTAAAATCAATTCAATTGGATATTTGTGAAAACTTAAAGGCTATGCCTGCCGAGTATATACAAGCATCTTGTTTCAGTCTTGATTATAGAAAAATCAGACATGAAAGACTTAGCAGAGCAGAAGCTAAAACAAAACTTAACATTAGGCAGGGACGTTTTGTTTTTGGTGTTAGGCATGAGTCAGGGGTAGACGATGATATATTTTCGATCTTAACAGCATTTTCTTATACCAGGGATAAAATAAAGCAAGGTGTTGTAGTTGTTTTTTGTGAACGCAAACATCAAAGAGCTATCAGTAAAAAAGTAAAGGCGTTGTTGATTGAGTCTGCCGTTATTTTTAGGTATGACTTAACCAGTTTTTCTCATTATTCCAGAGTTTTTGACGGCATAATAGTGACTTGTAACCCAGATAAGATGAGTATTGGTTTATTACAATCAATGGTATCTGGCTTACCTGTTATTGCTACTAAATTACCTGCCAATATAGAGTATATTGGAAAGGCGGGTTATTTATATGATAGAGGTGATGCTTATCAGCTGACGTATTATATGGAGTTACTCTATAGTTTGACTCCAGAGGAGAGGATGGAATTAAAGAAAAAAGTACTGGCGCGGATTAATGAGGACTTTACTCCTCAAGTATGTAGGCAAAAATTCCAAGCGTTACCTATGGTGCAAAAATTTTTATACGAAGATATTTAAAAGGGTGAGATGAACATCCTTAGACATTGTTAACGGTATGGCGTTTGAAGAGGGGCATGAACTTTAGAGACAGCTATTATTCGGTTTTCAAGGCTTTAGCGTTTTTTTATTATAGACTTTTAATTTAGTCATCATCTTCGTCAGGTATTTGTGATCTAAACTCATGCGATAACAGCATTTGGGTCCCCGTTATAACCAGCTCTTCCTCTTCTGATAATTGTTCGGTAATAAAATAACCTTGGGCGACTTTTATGGGCTGAGTGATATTTCGATGGATGAAGTGTTCTTCATCTACTTTTATAAAAACAAACGCTATGCCAAGATGCCAAGCTAGCGATGATTCAGGAATGATAAAACCTGCTTGAGCTTGCTTTTGTTGTGGTACCCAAGCGGGCAAATTCATGCC
>DAOVVZ010000152.1:0-4912 GCA_030636915.1 Methylomarinum sp.
ATTGTCCAGGTCTGCATCATTTAAAATATCCTGTTCATCAGGGATAAGCCCACAATCTCGTGCCTTTTCTAAGGATTCTAAGCAGGCATCAGCCTTGTTATGTAAGGCATGTAGGCAAGCAAGGTTATATGAAGCAGATCCATGCTGTATTTCTTCAGCGTTTAAAAATGTTTCATTGGCTTTGACATACAAATCCTCATCTGAACTTAAACCCTTAGCTTTACCAAGTTCCATGAGTGCAACACCTTTGTCCATGGATGCACCTATATGATGAGATTTAACAGTATCACAGAGACTGAATTTAGTGATCGCTTCTTCAAGAATCTTGATAGCGGCATCTCCAGATTTTTTCTGTGCCTGGTTTACCAGGGCTAATCCCCAGCAATGTAATGCATCTGGGTATTGGACCCTTGCACTAGAAATGGATGAAAAGTTTTCATAAGCTTCCTGAAATAGTGAGTCAGCTTTTTCACCGTCTTCTAAACGGGCAGCAGCTGATAAGTTTTTAGCTTTTTTGAACTTATGGCCACTTAATAAATAATTTGAAACAGACATGTTTTATCCTTTAATGTAAATTCTGAATAGTGATATCCAGATAGTATTAAAAATTCCAGCTATTTTACGACACATTTGGGTATTTTTGTACAATGCCCAATATAGTACCAATGATCATTTTGATTAGAATGTTGTGTTGTTATTTTATTTGTTCCCTTGATATTAACCAGTAGGTAATTCCGAGCGCTAATACTACGGCTGCTGTAGCAAGAATATACATCGGCGTTAGTTCTTTAAAATCAAAAATAATGACTTTACGACAGATGGCCATTAATGCGGTAGCAACCACTAATTCAACAGGTAAAACATCGTTTCTAATATAAAGTGTAATATTTGTAAAAATTTCAATAGCAATTAATACGGCTAAAAAAGCTCCGAATGTAGCCAGAATATCTGAAATACTTAGCAAATATGAGGGAGGCTCCATTAACCTTAGGTAAACAACATCACCGATTCCCCAGATAATGACAAGAACTATAAGAATGGCAAGAACTTTAACGGCATTTCGTATTGTTCTATGAAGAAATTCAATCAGTGGCTCAGTATGATGACTAGGAAGCTCTTCATGATGTTTGTTATCTGTTAACTCATGTTTATCTATTATTACTTTTTGATATTTCTGTATGAATATTATTTTTCTGTAAAAAATTCAGGTTTACAAAATGGACTGTCAATCTTTGCTGTTTAGCCCATCTTTTTTGTGTATTTTAGATATGTAAGCTTTCAATAACCTTTCAATCTGAAAATGAATTTTTATTGATTTCTCGTTCTGAACATTGTCATGCATACAGTTTTTTATTTTGAACCGCCTTTTAGGTAGTTAATCTTTATCTATCTCGTCAAATTGCAAATCAATTCTAGTGCCACCGCTATTAGAACTTAACAGTAATAGCTTCACTTGATGCAAATCTGCAATTTCTTTGACAATTGCCAACCCTAAGCCACATCCATCACCCGAACTACCGGGAATACGATAAAAACGTTCAAATATTTTATCTCTTTCAAGCGCTTGGATACCTGGTCCATCATCTTCAATACTCAGACAAAGAGTCGGTTGATTAGTCAATCTGACCAATATATTTCCCTTTTTATATCCGTATGTAATGGCATTGTCCAGCAGATTAGCAAGTAATTCAGTCAACAAAACCCTATCGCCCTTAACAAAATGTGATTGGTCGGCAGCATCAAAACTTATCTCTATGTCTTTTTCTAATGCTTTAGGCACCCATTCGATGCATACTTTTTTGGCTAGATCATAAAGGTCGATTTTTTCCATCTGATGGCTGCCTTCAACCGGACTGGAGCGAGCCAAAGCCAATAACTGGGTAATCATATGTGAAATTCTATTTGCACTACTCTGGATTTGTGACAAAGCAGGTCGCATAGTGTGTACATTATCTTCGCGTTGTGCTCGCTCCGCTTGTAATTTAAGTCCAGCTAATGGGGTGCGTAATTGATGTGCTGCATTTGCTATAAAGCGTTGCTGTGAAGTGATAGCGGACGATAACTTTTCTAATAAATTATTAATAGTGTCTGTTAGAGCCCTTACTTCGGAAAATACATGTGTTTCAGGAATTGGCGTTAAATCACTTGCCGAACGTTGTGAAATGTCATCAGCTAATTTGTGCAATGGGGCTAATCCGTGGTTAATTGCTTCAAAAATAAGCAGACTGATAAACAAGGTTAATAATAATTGTGGGATCAAATCAGCCAGCAATATATCGATCATCATGTCCTGTCGCTTGTTTAAAGTTTCGGCAACATGAATATAAACGTTTTCTGGTAGAGTACCTGGTACCTGTAGAGAAACCATACGAATTGTTTCATCGCCAAGGGTCGTATTTGAATAGACTGGCTGCTCTGTGTTTATCGATATTGAAGGGGCAGGTAACATTAAATCACCAGCTATGAGTCTATTTTTTTCAGTATTAATTTTAAAAAAAGTAGTATCAACATCATCCCATTTAAATATCTCTAGCGCAGTGGCTGACAACTTTACAGAGATGTTATTATCAATGACTTTGACTTCCTGTACTAGTGATCGCGCGGAGTCCAGTAACCAACGGTCATAAGTTTTCTCAACATAATGCAAGGTAACAAAATAAGATAAAGCCGTTTCTAAAATAATAAAAATGATAACCGGAATAATCAATCGATAGGCTATTGCTGCTTTTAGGCTGGTAACTTTATTCATCAAGTTTATTTTCCAATAAATAACCTAAACCACGGAGAGTCCTGATACCAACATCGTAGGGTTCAATACCTTTTCTGATACGATGAATATAAACTTCAATGGCATTATCAGCCAGCGCATCACCGTGTAAAGATAAATGTTGTGCAATTTTATCTTTACTGATGACTTTACCTTTCTGCAGCATCAAGACTTCCAGTACTGCGGATTCACGTGCGGACAATGGGAGTAATTCACCTTTGGCCAGAATCTGGTGATTACTTGTGTCTAATTGCAGGCTTCCAACCTCGATAATATGACTAAAGCCACCATAGCAACGTCTGACTAAAGCATGTAGCCGCGCTTCAAGTTCTCTCAGTTCAAACGGTTTGGTCATATAGTCATCCGCGCCCTGACTGATACCTTCAATGCAATCATTCATATCATCACGTGCAGTCAGGATCATAATCGGTATTGATAGTTTTTGACTGCGTAGTCTACGTAATAATTGCAAGCCATCCATATCAGGCAGTCCCAGGTCTAATACTATCAGGTCGAAACTTTGCGCTTTCAACAAGTGCTCAGCATAAGCACCCGTTGTGGCACCTGTTACACAGTAACCACTATTAGAAAGTGTGTGAGTAAGACCATCGGCGAGAACCTCATCATCTTCAATTAATAAAATATTCATTTGACTTGAAAGGTTATTGAAAGCTTTGGTTTCTATAATAACAGTTACTTGATGTACTACGTCAACAAGGATGCTTATCAATATTAAGGAGCAAGGGAGCAGCCTTTTTTAAATTTTATAGTGAGGTTCTAGCAATGGGTGTTATTTTTGGAATAATTAATATTATAGTTGCCATCTGGTTTTTCTCTTCGGCAGCTTCTGTAAAAAAACAAGCCTTAATGTGGGCAGCTATTGGTGGAATTTCTTTTCTTGCCTTTAAATTCCTTGGGTATTCTATGGTAGGGATGCTTCAAGGATCGCTAGATCAAGCTATTCTTGGTGATTTAGTAGATAAAGGATATTCCCCAACTGAACGGTCAGCGGGTGAACTTTCAAGTGAAACATTTGATGATCAGTCTACTGCCCTTGGTATTTTTTATGAGTTTTTTCCTTTGATGGTTGCTCTATTAGGGGTTTCTTTTATTCGGGCAAAGTTTATTTTAGGAATGGATTATATTGCTTCTTTAAAACACAAAACGTCTTTGAAAATTGTAACCAATAACTCATTGGAGGCTTCGCCAATTCAATCATCCGGTCTCGTAGAGACTTTATCCAGTTGGTGGGGGAAAAATAAAAAAGATTAAGTTTTTATAAATTGAGATTAACCAGAAATAGTAACCCCTAAACAAAAGGATAAATGGATCATTAGTTATGGATCATCTAAAAAAACTATTTGATAACAATGTAGCGTGGGCTGAAAATATCAAACAAAATAAGCCTGATTTTTTCTCGGATTTATCAAAACAACAATCACCAGAATATCTATGGATTGGCTGTTCGGATAGTAGGGTCGTTTCTGAACAGTTAGTTGGATTACAACCGGGGGAGTTATTTGTACACCGCAATATAGCAAATGTTGTGGTCCCTACAGATTTGAACTGTTTATCCGTGATTCAATTTGCAGTCGAGGTATTGAAGGTAGAGCATATCATTGTTTGCGGTCATTATGGCTGTGGCGGTGTTGAAGCATCAATGCAATCCATAGAGCATGGATTAATTGATAACTGGCTATGTCACATTAAACGCGTACATCAAAAAAACGAGGATGAGTTACTTGCGATTGATAATAAATCAGATCGTCTGAACAGACTTTGTGAATTGAATGTGATCGAGCAGGTAAATAATATTTCTCACACAACGATTGTACAAAGAGCCTGGCGTAATAACAAAGAATTAAGCGTCCATGGCTGTATATATACCTTAGAAACAGGGATTCTCAAAGACTTAAATGTACGTTATTCAGAGATTAACCATACTAACGATATTTTTCAATTAAGAAAGGCTAAAAAAGCTATTTATTCGCCTGCTTTAACGGTTATGAAGAGTGATTATGAGAGGCGTTAGCTTAGGAGCGAGGATTTAATAATATCCGATCTTGACTTGTTTTTTTGTCCGTCTTCCGCGTTGTAGCAACAGTTGCGTAGCTTGGCTATGCGCCTGTTGCTACGCCTTGAATA
>DAOVVZ010000411.1:0-2733 GCA_030636915.1 Methylomarinum sp.
AGCTTGAGAATAATTAGGGGTATGGTTTTGGAACAGGGTTTAAAGCAGCGTTTAGTGGGGGTGGTCGTTATCACATCTTTAGCGGCAATTTTTGTGCCTATGTTATTTGATGACCCTATTGATAAAACCGGTAAAATGATCAGTGAGTTAAAAATACCGGATCAACCCATTAAATCATTTGATACTGAAACGATACAGTTACCTAAAAATACAGATGATGTCATTAGCCTTCCTGAGCCTCTGGCTTTGAAGGAAGTTGCTAAAGTCCCGCTGCATAAAGCAGAGATGGAACGCTGGTTTATTCAGGTAGGTATGTTTGGTCAGAAAAGTAATGCGACAGCCTTGCAAAATCAACTAAGGCAGCAAGGTTTTCCTGCCACAATAAGCAAAGTAGCCTCTGGGAATGGTGTGCTATACAGGGTAAGAGTAGGGCCAGAATTGGTTAAAAAAAGAGCTGAGGCAATGAAGGATAAGCTGAACTCCCTCAATCATATTAAAGCTATTCTGACATCTGTCGAGGAGTGAAGTGGGCGCTATTAGGTTGTTTTGTTTTGATTTGATTAAAGTGGATATTTAAAAGCTGTTGATAAAGTATTGGGGGTATTAAATGATCTGGATAGATTACGCTATTATCGCTCTTATAGTGATTTCCTTATTAATCGGATTATTAAGGGGCTTGATTAAAGAGGCTTTTTCTTTAGTTGTTTGGATACTTGCTATCTGGATAGGGTTAACATTTAGCCGGGAATTTTCAGTTTTTCTGGAATCTATGATCAGTTATCCTTCAGCTAGAATTGCCAGCGCATTTGCAATTTTATTTGTTGTAACGCTGATTTTAGGTGCTTTGATTAGCTTTTTGTTAAATGAATTAGTAAAAAAGACCGGTTTGACAGGTTCAGATAGGTTTTTAGGTATGATTTTTGGAATAGGACGAGGACTAGTTGTCGTTGCTATTATTGTTATGTTGGCAGGATTAACACCTTTGCCGGAAGATTCTTGGTGGAAAGAATCTGTTTTAATTCCCCCTTTCCAGGCACTTGCTGTTTGGTTACGTGATCATATCCCGTCTGGTTTGGCGAGTTATGTCAATTATTAATTGTAAAGGTTTATAAACATGTGTGGTATTGCCGGAATTGTTTCTCATCAAAATGTTAACCAGGAGCTTTATGACGCGCTGACTGTATTGCAGCATCGTGGACAAGATGCTGCCGGTATTGTGACGTGTGAGGACGGACGATTTTATTTGCGTAAAGATAATGGATTGGCACGGGATGTTTTTTCTACCGAGCAAATGATGAAGCTGAGAGGCTCAATGGGTATTGCTCATGTGCGATACCCAACGGCGGGGTGTTCTAGTTCTGCTGAAGCACAGCCATTTTATGTTAACTCTCCCTTTGGTTTAACGCTGGCTCATAACGGAAATTTAACTAATACGGAAGAATTAAAAGAGCAGCTTTTTAAAGATGATCAGAGACATTTAAATACGAATTCAGATTCTGAAATTTTACTTAATGTGTTTGCGCATGAATTGCAGCAACTTGGTAAGCTGCGGATAGATGCTGATGATGTATTTCAGGCGGTATCAGCAGTGCATAAGCGTTGTCGAGGCGCTTATGCAGTCGTGCTAATGATTGCTGGTTTTGGTGTTTTAGCATTCAGAGATCCGCATGGTATTAGGCCGATGGTATTTGGAGAAAGAAAAACTGAAAATGGCTCAGACTTTATGGTGGCTTCGGAAGATGTTGCTTTAAGTGTGTTAGATTTTGAGCGTACAAGAGATATTGAACCTGGTGAAGCTATATTTATTGAGGCAACAGGGAAATTACATACTAAACAATGCTCAGAAACGGTTGATCATTGTCCTTGTATCTTTGAATACGTGTACTTTGCAAGGCCTGACTCTTTTATTGACGATATTTCTGTGTATAAAGCACGATTAAGAATGGGCGAGACATTAGCTGATAAAGTGCTAAAAGAATGGCCTGATCATGATATCGATGTGGTGATTCCGATTCCTGATACCAGCAGAACATCAGCGTTACAGATGGCAAATAGACTGGGTGTTAAGTTTAGAGAAGGTTTTATGAAGAATCGTTATATTGGACGAACCTTTATTATGCCTGGCCAGCAAATGCGAAAGAAATCAGTTAAGCAAAAATTAAATGCCATTAGTTTGGAATTTGAAGGTAAAAACGTATTATTGGTTGATGATTCTGTGGTTAGGGGAACAACTTCTGAGCAGATTATTCAAATGGCTAGAGATGCTGGTGCTAAGAAAGTTTATTTTGCTTCTGCAGCGCCTCCGGTTAGATACCCTAATGTTTACGGTATTGATATGCCAGCAGTAGAAGAATTAATTGCACATAACCGTACCGAAGATGAAGTGGGCGTAGCGATTGGTGCTGATAAAATGATTTATCAGGATCTTGAGGATTTGATCGAGGCAGTGCAAAAAGGAAATACTAAGATTAAACACTTTGATACCTCTTGTTTTAATAAAGAATATATTACAGGGGATATTGATGAGGCCTATTTGGAGCGTATCAATACTTTAAGAAATGACGGGGCTCAAACAAGTAGAGGCGCAGATAATTTTATTATTGATATACAAAACGCAGAGTAATATTGACATATTGCCTTGTTGTTTAAGGTATTGTTTGTAAATGGTAGAGCGGACTTTAGTCCGCTTTTTTATTCTGTATGATTTTACTGATTTAAGTGCCGGTGTCCTTA
>DAOVVZ010000393.1:0-2882 GCA_030636915.1 Methylomarinum sp.
GCTCATCCTGATATTCCCTGGGGAATTGATGCACAGGAATTGATGTTAATGTCACGCTGGGGAAACATGAGCGTCAAACAAGTATTGCATACAGCGACTGCAAAAGCGGGGAAATATTTGGGTATAGCACAGTTAGGGACGATACAAGTTGGCGCACCCGCTGATTTGATAGCGGTTAAGGGGAATGCTTTACATAATTTAAAATCTTTGGAATATCCTAGATTGGTAATTTCTGGAGGCAAGGTAGTTGTGAACCAGTTTTAACTATCTGCCTTCTCATTAACTGAAGAAAAAGCCCCCTCTCTTTTCATTCTTCGGTTTCATCTAACATGGATTTGGATGGGTTTAAGGAGTCTTTATATTAAGGACGATAAGAAGTAGGCCAAGGATGGCACCTACTTCTGCTATTCCCACTAGCTTTCAAAGAGAGCCAGTCGGAATAACTTATAACCAGTATGTAACGAAGTAAAATACTGGGTTTCAGGTATATTCTGAAACCCATATTGCGCTATCGCTGCAATACAAGCTACGCAGGTAGAGAAAACAACTACCTAACCAATTAACTGAACCGTAAGGAACCCCTCTCTTTTCTCGGTTCGGTTATGTCTAACAAGGACTAAAGACTAGTAAAAAAGGAAATTTATTAAGGATGATATGAAGCAGGTAAGGATTACCTGCTTCTTTTATTCCAGCAGGCTTTAGCGATAGAGTCTGGCGGAATAATAAAACAGGCACACACAAAAAGGCAGCAGACCTAAAGTCTTCTGCCTTTTTGTGTGTTTTGGGTTGTTAGAGAACAGTATCAGTGGCTTTTTGTTAACAGATTGTAGCCCGTATGAAGCAACAGATAATACGGGGATAAAGTAGGTGATATGACACACTTTATTCTTAGCCCTACCTTTGGAGCTATAAAAAGCACAATGTTTTAGCCCTCCCTTGATGGGGCATAGGTATCTACACAAGTTTATTGTGTGTAAATAACAATAGGTTGAGCGCGTCTCTTGCCCCCTCTCCTGTTGGAGAGGGATGGGTCGACTGCATGCAGGAGGTAGAGCAATGCATAAAGCCATGGATGGCTTGTAGTAGAACAACGCAGGAGCAGTTGTCGAGGAGCTATTGCCGAGAGGAGAAGTTAAATTAACATCTCTTTTTCATTATTGGATTAGCCGCTAACACCTTACATCAACCAAAAGGTTTTGTTATGCAACTTTTGGTGTACACTAAGCCCTTACTAAAAAAGAGGTCAGGTTTATGTCAAGAGCAATAAAACTATCAGAAAGTTTGATTGATGATGCGATAGTCAATGGTAAAGCACAGCTAAGAAGTGCGCCTAAACAAATAGAGTATTGGGCGAGAATGGGGAAAATAGCCGATGAAAACCCTGATTTGCCATTAGCCTTTATAAAAGGTGTATTAATCGGTATAGAGGAAAGTAAAGCGGGTAATGTGTCGGATTATAAATTCGGATGATTATTAAGCAAACCCATATTTTTAAGCGGCGTATTAAAAAAATGCACCCTGCAGAAAAAAATGCGCTTGATGACGTTGTTAAAAAAATTATCGCAGACCCTGCATTAGGTGACTTGAAAACTGGTGATTTGCTAGGCATTCAAGTTTATAAATATAAATTTAACAGCCAGCAATATTTATTGGCTTATTGTTTTGTTGAAGACGAGTTGTTACTTACATTTATTGAACATGGATCACATGAAAATTTTTACCGTGATTTGAAGAGGTAGCGGATTTTTCACCTTGCTCCCACGAAACCGTGGGAGCAAAAAGGAACCTTAGGAGAGGGCTTTAGAGAATGAGGCGGACTTTGAGTATTTATTTTTTAATCAGGTTTTATGCAATTACCCAGTTTTAGTAAACGTCCGGCACATACGCTGTTATACATTACCGAGGTTAAAACCTTTCGGATAGATACCGACCGTAAAGGTGTGATGAACGGTGAGATTAAGGTGATTGATGTATCTTGCGAATCTGCCAGTGCACTACCTGCAGCGATTGAAACAATTATCAGTCAGCCTGCGGCTTTAGGTAAAACCGTCTGGATTCTTTATGCCCGTTTAAATACCTATCATTTAACTTTACCTGCGGTTCAAGTTGCCGGGGTTGATGATGACATTCTGCAACAAGCCTTACAGTTTGAATATGAAGCCCTAACCGGTGACAGCTTAAGTAACAGTCAGCTGGCTTATCATTTTTTAGGCACTGCGGATGAAATGAGCAGCTACTGGATTAATATTTTAGCCACCGAAACCTTTGAAAATTTAAACAAAAAACTCAAAAAAGCCCGATGTAAATTGGGTGGTTTGACACACCCAGGTGGTTTTCCTGCGCTGTTGTCAGGCACAGAGGATGCCAGCTGGTTAAGGATTGAGTGCTGGCCTAATGCAGTATTTAGCCTAAGCAGGAATCCTGAAAATGGCTTTAGTCTACAGATTTTCCCTAATGGCGATGATTCCGGCTGGCAGGAACAAATTGATCACTGGCTGCTGGAAACCGGTAATGTCGATAAGTCTGAAGCGATTATGAATAATCAGCTGGAGTATATCCCGCCTACTGATGAAAATTATCATTTAACTTTAGACGGCGCACTGGTTTTTTGGCTAGGGCAGTGGGCGCAATACCTTATTACCGAAGAGTCCCCCGCTGTTCCGTTATTAAACAGCAAAACCCATATTAATATGGAGCTGGTTTACATGATAGGCGGTGGTGTTGCAGCCCTTATATTGTGTGGCAGCCATGCCTTGTGGATGGTTTATCAAACCAATGAATATACTTATCAGTTTGAACAGTTAACCAAGGCCGAGAAGGATTTAAAAGGTTATCGAGAGGGATTAAATAAAAGCCGTGACAAACAAACAGACTTGCAAAAA
>DAOVVZ010000232.1:0-4069 GCA_030636915.1 Methylomarinum sp.
CCCAGCAAGGGAGGGCTTAAAAGCAAGCCCCTTTATACAACATTGACGGAGTGTGGCTATATTTTAAAATTAAGCTGAGTAATTACAAATATAGTTACCTACTTATTCAGAATAAGAACCAAAACTCATGATACGCTGATAACGTCTCTCCATCATTTCATCTTTATCTTCACGCTTTAGCTCATCTAAATGTCTAATTAAAGCCTCGCGTAAACTCAACGCTGTTTTTTGATGATTTCTATGACCACCACCTAATGGCTCACGAATCACTTCATCTAAAAAGCCTTGTTCGCGTACTCTGTCAGATGTAATCCCCATTGCTTCAGCAGCTAACTGAGACTTTTCAGCACTTTTCCATAAGATAGACGCACAGCCTTCAGGTGAAATCACAGCATAAGTACTGTATTCCATCATAATCAGCCTATCACCAACACCAATAGCTAGAGCACCACCTGAGCCACCCTCACCAATCACCGTACAAATAACAGGCGTTTTCAGTTTAGACATTTCAAATAAGTTTCGGGCAATCGCTTCGCTTTGTCCACGTTCTTCAGCGCCAATACCAGGATAAGCTCCCGGTGTGTCGATCAAACAAATAACAGGTAAATTAAAACGTTCTGCCATTTTCATCATACGCAATGCTTTGCGGTATCCTTCTGGCCTAGGCATACCAAAATTACGATGAATTTTTTCTTTGGTATCACGACCTTTTTGATGCCCAATCACCATAATAGGCTGGCCTTCTAACTTAGCCAGACCACAAACAAGTGCAGCGTCATCAGCATAAGCTCTATCTCCATGTAACTCATGGAAATCGGTAAACATATGCTCAATATAATCTAATGTATAAGGACGTTCAGGGTGACGTGACAATTGAGAAATTTGCCAATCAGATAAATCTGCAAAAATAGATTCCGTTAACCGTTCACTTTTTTCTTCCAGCTGCTTAAGCGTATCAGATATATTAATATCGTTGTCAAACTCCACTTTACGAAGCTCTTCGATTTTCGCTTCTAATTCAGCGATAGGTTGTTCAAAGTCTAAAAATTTAAGATCCATAGAAGCCTGAGAAAATGAGTTTATTAATCAATGCAGTAATTTTATAGAAAAACCAAAATTAATTCTCAACAATTTCAGCAATTATCCGACAAAAGATTTAAATATAACTTAATTACCTCAAAATAAATCATAATTAATGCAAAAAACCTACACCTGAACAATGCTTTCCAAACCAATAATTTGAATATCACTCACATGATTACTCACTATCAAATCATCATCCATTATAGTTCGAGTAGCTGTTATTTCAGCAACTCCGCCAGGGAACAACGCTCCTTGAGGATTCGATATAGTCAAGAAAAAAGTCTCATCAAGCTCATGAATATTATCCCCAATAATTTCCACACCAATAACCGTGCTTGTTTTTCCAGCTGCAATAGTTGAAGTACCCAATGTCGCTATATAATCTTCTCCTGCTTTAGCCGTACCATCTACGGTAGTAAAATCAACAGACACATCAAAAGATAAAGCCCGACCAATCTGCAATAAAAAATAATTGATATGATTACTAGCACCCTCAGAAGGTGTTATATCAACTTCTGCAGGAGTCGATGGGATAACAGATAAAGTGGAGGCATCAACAAGCTGATCTAAAAATTGCAAGCGCTCAATTCCCAACAAAGTATCAACACCCTCATTAGTATTAAAACCTGTAACTTGAACACCTGATGTCAATGTTGTAATTTGATAATCCGACTTGTTACCTAAATACAACGCCGTATCAACTCCCCCACCCCCAATCAGGATATCATTACCAGCCATTCCGGTTAAATCATTAGCCAAATCATTCCCCGTTATATTGTCATTTCCACTACCACCAACAACATTTTCAATATCTACGTTATATGCAATTGCAATATTATTAACGGCAAGTTTTGGACTACTTTCAATAAAACCATTAACCAACTCATAATTCATCAACCCAACCGAGCTAAAAGCACCCGCATTTAAATTGATTTTAACGGCTTGAGTTTGATTTGATAAATCAAAGGTATCCGTGCCACCTGCATCCCAAATAGTTTTAAAATCCGCGATATTATCACTAAATGTATAAATATCATCACCCGTATTAAATGAACTATTTGCACCATAAAGATATTGAATCGCTAAAATATCATACGGCATAGGTGTTGTATTTTTAACAGTCGAAAATTTATTAGTACTACCTATTTCAGACCAACCCACCCCTCTATAATCTGTAAAAGACATAATGGTATATTGAGTGGTATCTTCAACAGCTGATAAAGTAACCGGGTTTTGTGATTGAAACCCAAAAGAATGCTTTAAGCCTAACGCATGCCCAATTTCATGCATTAGAGTGACAAAACCATCAGAGCCGATACTAACATCACTAGCATGTTGCAGAGAAAGCCAAACATCACCCGCTTCTTCTGGAGCAATAGCTGTACTGGAAGGCAAATAAGCCCAGGCAGCCACACTGGCTATATCATCAACAGCCGAACTATAAGTAAAACGAAAATCACCAGGCTTTAATAAGTCATCAACCTCAGTAAAAGAAATATTTGCGACATCACTCCATAACTGCAAGCTGTCTCTTACACCTTGCCGTTGAGCTGTATTTAAATAGTTTACTGTGTTGGGGGAAAAAGGCTCGCCGCCCAGATAATCAGAAACCCAGGTTGAACCAATAGTAGGGAAACTAAAAGAAAGCTTGGCAGCACTGCCTATAGCAGCACCCCACTTAAAAGTAGATAACAGCGCATTTATTCGCTCGTCATTTGAAACTGATACTTGAGACATAACCCATACATAAGCTTAAAAAACATACAAAAACAACTTGATACCCATCTCAATAAGTTCGTCTTTTATTCCTTCTCCCGCTGGAGTAGGCTAGGATAAAAAGCTTATTGATATGGGTACAACACAACAAGCACCGACAAACCACATCATACTTTTAATGTATCAACTTTACGCTGCCACACTTTTAACTTCAATTAAACACGCACAAAAAAAGGCATACCAATTACGTGGCACACCTTTTTTTAAAAAATCAATGTGATTGTTTAGGCAACAATTCTTTCAATGCATTTTGATAAGCAATTCTTGCCGTACTAGCAACAGCAACCAGAGCATTTAACCGTCCAATTTCTGCCTCTACAAATTGAAGACTTTGAATTTGACCTTTTGCTTCTTCAGTCAACTCATTTAATAAATATTCTACACCATCAATATTCAATTTTGGTTCTGTATCAGTCATTATATTTCCTATATTTTAAGTAAAAATCATTATTTATGAACTAAGTATATTGGGACTAAATATTTTTTTTCAACACAAACTAAATACACATCCAACTTAAATAACAGTGCTATCAGTATTAAGGAGTGAAGATTTAATAACTTCCGGATTTTGACTTGCCTTTTGACTCCACAGAAGCACTAATAAAATAGTTGCGTAGCTTGCTATGCGCCCATTTTATTTGAACTCCTGTGAAGTCAAAATTCTACGCCAAACTTTCGGAACTTATTAAATCCTCACTCCTAAGCTTAGATTTATCAAAGTTTAACCCACTTAAACCATAGCCAAGAAGATTTAGAAAGAAAAATAAAATCAAAAAGCCAACAGTAATCCGAAGTTAATTCGGCATATAAGCATTCTCTCAAATTGTATAGGTTACATTCCGGCTAACAGGCCACTAGAATATAACTTATCTTCACATGCCTATGGCGTTGAGCCACAATCATCCCCAATAGAGACATTGCTCCATAAAGTTTATAGAACGTAAGGCGGTTTCTCGACAGCAAACCGCCACACATCGCACAACACCAATAACAGACAGCCATAAAAAAACCCCACCCAGATAGGAATCCGAATAGGGTTTTTTATTTACAATGGATACCTTGTAGCTGGGTGGGTTGCTATCGCGAACCCACCTTACAATTTATCCACCTTACAGCGTTGAATCGTCTGAATCGTCTGAATCGTCTGAATCGTCTGAATCATCAGAATCATCAGAATCATCTGAATCATCTGAATCATCTGAATTTTCAC
>DAOVVZ010000031.1:0-8340 GCA_030636915.1 Methylomarinum sp.
AAATTCAGAATAAAATCAGACTGGACTGGCCACATTTGACCAGAAGCAGAAGAGTGCAGTGAGGTAATAATTATGGTTCAATTAATTCTGACAGACTATAGAGTTCTTTCATTGTCATGAAAGGTTGGTTAAAATTTCTATGCATACCCATAGTAACCCTTGAATTTTGGGAGTTAAATAATTATTGAGCAATCAACTGCCGAGTACCTGTCAACTCACGAGTTTTTTTCTGAGTTTAGTGAAGATGTCGTGAAACATTTGAGCGAGCGCGTTAGCATCCGTGAGATCAAAAAGGGGCAGGTCCTGTTTCGACAGGGTGAATTTGCCGACAAGTTTTATATTGTCCGCAATGGTCAAATCTCGATACAAGTCCCTGCAGTAATGGGGCCGACACTGGAAATTCAGACTCTGGCCAGCAACCAGGTTTTGGGGTGGTCCTGGTTAATTTCACCCTATCAATGGAGTTTTCAGGCCAAGGCTGAAGAGGACTCGGAATTACTCGAGTTCGATGGGGCCGCCATACTGGCACAATGTGAGCAAGAACCGAAATTCGGCTACGAGCTGGTAAAGAAGTTTGCGGCATTGATGGCGGAACGACTTGATGCAGCACGGCAAAAGGTGATGGATGAATGGAATCCGGCCGGGTTTGCCTAATGCCTACCAGTAAATTTGTTAATGAAACTCATAAGTTTTGCTTTAATCTAGCATTAGATCACAGAATAATGCAGTGAGAATATTTGAGTTTAATTCATAATGTCGTGTTTACTTGAAAAACGAGTATGTGACGCGGAGGTTATTCTACCCATCGATAATAATGGATGGCAGGTATGGTTTGGGAACTGTCACATTTGTTCAAATGTGATTTGTTTGTCTGGACGGACTGGCCAATCTTATCGAGCTTTTCTAATTAAAAATATCATATTAATTATTAAGCAGGGTAAATAAAATAATTGGCCCCATAATAATCATGGCCAAAAACCAGGTTTCTTGTATTCGCCAGGCAATAGAGCGGTCAGGGGTAGACTTGATTAAGGGTACACCTAAAAATATGCTGACACCATAAAACCAATAAAATGAAGTTGATCCAAACTTCATCCACCCAGTTAAGATAAGCATCCAGAACAGAAAAAAGAACACTTACTGACAGTTTTCTTTAATTGAAATCTTGCCATAGTCGGATTCAAAGTTACTTCTTGATCTGCGCGCAATCAACAATAAAATGATAGCAATTAATATCACCACTACTAGTGGAACTAATGCCTCCATGTTCGCTTACTCTAGCACTAACTTTGCTAAGGCCAATATCAGAATTAACACTGGAAGAAAAATAGCGGCTATAGCTCGCTGCTGAGTGACATTAAATAATACACGTAAGCCCCAATAAAAAGTTCTAAACGAAATTAAATCAACTACTAGCCTTAACATTAACACCGTAAGGTAACTGTCTGCATTGTGATAATCAGCTATTAAAAAAGGCAATTCGTAAACTAATAACAGTTGAGGCGCCAGGCTTAACAGCAACAGGGTAAAGGTATCTTCAAATTGTAACCCCGCAGATTTCCATTTATTCATGCGTAAATGCATGATCAAGGCTATCAGCCCTAAAAAAATCGCGGTTAATACTATTCCAGCTATCAAAATAGCGGCGACAAAAAGAACAGCTTGCCAGTTATTTAACCCATCAAATTTACCTGATAAGGCTGGCTTCTGAATAATAATGGGCAGTTTAATGAGGAAGTACAGTAGGAAAATAATCCAGGCGGTACTACGCCTTTCTGCAAAAGAATAGAGTGTAAAGGCATCACGTGGGTTTTGAATTAATAAGGTGATCCTCCGCCACAAACCTAACTGGCTATTTTGTTCCCACTCTACATTGGCATGCTCTACTGTCATGCAGCCGTACCCTCATCAAGTGCATAAACTTTATTTGGCTCAGAGAGATATTCCATATCCATATCACCTGCTTCTATCAAATTAAGTTGCCAATTATTTTGTTGCCAAACAAAGCTCCATATAGTGGTGACTGTTCCTAGCCGTTTATCGCCCTGAGTAATCTTGCCGGTGTCTTTAGTGATCATATGGTCTCGCATTTCTGCTTCAATTTCGACGACTAATCGATTTTTTGAGTCATCTTTTATATTTTGGGCAACATATAGTGGTGTTATTTTTTTAATAGCTACATCGGATACTTTATTTTCCAATCCATCACGATCCCACTTGTCCAAAAGAAGTTGCTGGTTCTGTCGGTACCAATCAGTCACATATTGCCCAGCTATATCCATTTTTTTCTGATCCCAGGCAGAATGCACCCACAAAAAGACTTGAGTCACACGATCTTTCAATTCCATCCACTCAAAACGTGAATCAGACAATGCTATCTGTTTTAATAATTGACGTGTTTTCTTAACTAGAATAGCCCGCTTCAATAGGTACCATGTAATTAAAGGTGCAAAAAATAACAATACGCCACCCATAATAATTTTCCCCCAAAGAGTCTGACTGGCCCCTTTTATTATTCCACCGGGTCCTGCAACTGCAACATCAGATAAAACAAAAAAGGTTAGCAAAACAATGGCTAACGAAGTGCAGGTTTTTATGGTTTTTAATGACTGCATAGTGCTCTCCTTATTTTTTGATTTGACTTGGTTCATTGATATCACTAATTTCTAAAATCATCAAGCAAACTTACTATTTCTGTTGAGGGGGGATAGACAGATATTGAGCTAATTGATGATGATTTTAAGTGGTGTATCGACACTTCAACAGTAATGACAAAGGTACGGTACTACGATAAATGATTTATCAACCCTAGATGGCAGTAGTTGGGCTCTATAAAATAAAGACTGGTTTAGTATGAAAAATTTAAAATAGTTAGGGTGGGACAGGAGTTGGTGCATTGGATATCAGCATCAAATTCCCCCCCATATTATAATTACTGTTCTTTAAAGTAGAATGTTGTTTTCTTGAAATTAAAGGGATTACGATCTGCCCATGTATAAATCAGTGGAAGCCTTTAGTCCTGTTTTATGCTGACAGACTATGAAGCCATTATCTTTAAAGTAAATATTTTTAGCACTTACAACTTCCATACTTTTTTAATATGACAATTAATTGTGATCAGCGTTGGCAATTTTGGGTAGATAGAGGCGGCACGTTTACTGATGTCGTTGCCCGCAAACCAAAAGGACAACTCATTACTTGCAAATTACTCTCCGAGAATCCCGAACAATATCAGGATGCCGCACTAGAAGCGATGCGCCAAATATTAGGCGGTGAGCTGGATGGTGAAAACATTTCTGCCGTTAAAATGGGCACGACTGTCGGCACAAATGCTTTGTTGGAACGCAAAGGTGAACCGACAGCTTTATTAATCACTGCTGGTTTTAAAGATTGTTTGCGAATTGCTTATCAAAATCGCCCAGATATCTTCGCGTTAAATATTCAATTACCTGAACTGCTTTATCAAGAAGTGATGGAAATACAAGAACGAGTCAATGTAAACGGCGAAATTCTCACTGCTTTAGATATACAACAAGCAAATCAACAATTACAAAACTTATATAGCCAGGGCTTTCGCGCTATTGCCATTGTATTGATGCATGCTTGGCGTTATCCCCGGCATGAATTGGAGTTGGCTAAACTGGCAAAAGAAATAGGATTTGTACAAATTTCAGTCTCTCATCAAGTCAGCCCATTTATGAAAATCGTTAGCCGTGGTGATACTACCGTAGTTGATGCTTATTTATCACCCTTGTTAAGACGTTATGTTGTGCAGATTTCAGAGGGTTTGGCTTCTGAAAATCCACCACGATTAATGTTCATGCAGTCAAATGGCGGACTGGCGGATGCTCATAGCTTTCAAGGTAAAGACAGTATTCTATCAGGGCCTGCAGGTGGTATTGTTGGTGCAATTGCTACTGCAAACCGCGCAGGCTTCAATAAAATCATCGCCTTTGATATGGGCGGTACCTCTACCGATGTTGCTCATTATTGCGGTGAGTTGGAACGCAGTTTTGAAACCCAGGTCGCCGGGGTAAGAATGCGGGTTCCGATGATGAATATCCACACGGTCGCAGCAGGTGGCGGCTCATTATTGTATTTTGATGGCATGCGTTATCGAGTCGGGCCTGAATCAGCAGGGGCAAACCCAGGTCCTGCGGCTTACCGGCGTGGAGGCGGCTTAACTGTCACCGATGCGAACGTTATGCTTGGTAAGCTACCATTATTTCCTAAGGTTTTCGGTGAAAAGGGCAATTTATCCTTAGATAGCGATAGAGTTAAGCAACTCTTTAGCGAACTTGCCAGCGAAATAAAACTAAAAACAAAGGGCGACCCTAGCCTTGAGCAAGTTGCTGAAGGTTTTTTAAGCATAGCCATTGAAAATATGGCGACTGCGATTAAGAAAATATCGGTACAAAAAGGCTATAACGTCTCCGAATATACACTGTGTTGTTACGGAGCAGCAGGAGGGCAACATGCCTGCAAGGTTGCCGACAGACTGGGTATGAAAACAGTAATGATACATCCTTTTGCGGGTGTTTTATCGGCTTATGGTATGGGGTTGGCTGATTTTCGATTACTAAAAGATAAAGCGTTGGAGTTGCCTTGGAATGAAATCACCGTTGAACAACTCGATGAATATTTTGCCGATTTAAAACAACAAGGTGAAATAGAAATTCGCCAACAAGCGCAAGACTCCCAGCCTATTAGTTTTATTTGCCGTGTGCATTTACGTTATTTAGGTACAGATACCGCATTGGCAGTGCCGTATGCAGATAAAAACTCCATGTTTACGGAATTTGAAGCTCGATACCAACAACAGTTCGGTTTTATATACCGTGATAAAGCCTTGGTTATTGAGTCTTTATTTGTCGAAATAATTGCTAAAAATCAAAGCGTTGAGATGGTGATGAGCGCAGGTTCAAAGGAAAATGCCAAGCCATTACAAAGTTTATCCATGTTTAGCAATAACCGCTTTCATGATACGCCGGTTTATCAACGCTCAGAATTAGCCATAGGACAAATCATCAATGGGGCGGCGATTATTATTGAGCCAACCTCAACCATTGTTATAGAACCTGAATGGCAAGCCAAAGTCAGTCCAGAACAAGATCTAATCCTCACTCGCAGCCAACCGCTACAGCAACAAAACGCAATAGGTACAGAAGTTGATCCTGTCATGCTGGAAATCTTTAATAAACTATTTATGTCGATTGCCGAGCAAATGGGCTTTGTGCTGCAAAATACTGCCTATTCGGTCAATATTAAAGAACGCCTAGATTTTTCCTGTGCTTTATTTAATCAACAAGGTGAATTAATTGCTAATGCACCGCATATTCCTGTGCATTTAGGTTCGATGGGCGAAGCGGTACAAGCTTTATTAAAGGCTGAAACGATAGCGCGAGGTGAAGTCTATCTGTTAAATTCGCCCTATCAAGGCGGTACACATTTGCCCGATATTACCGTCGTCAGTCCTGTTTATTCTGATCAGAATGAATTGCTGTTTTTTGTCGCTTCACGCGGCCATCATGCGGATATAGGCGGAATCACAGCGGCTTCAATGCCAGCACATAGTACACAAATCAGTGAAGAAGGTTTATTAAGTGCAGGTTTAAAAATTGTGCAAGACGATGTTTTTCAAGAAAAACGTGTGCGCGACTGGTTACAATCTTCTAACCATCCGGCGCGTAATAGCGAGCAAAATATCGCCGATTTACAAGCGCAAATCGCCGCTAATAATAAGGGTGTATTAGAACTGAAAAAGATGGTGACACATTATTCCTTAGCCACTGTACAAAGTTATATGCTGCATGTACAAAATAACGCTGCTGAAACTGTACGCAGATTACTCCCTTCCTTAATAAGTGGTCAGTTTGAGCAAGAACTGGATAATGGTGCGAAAATTGTCGTTAAGATAACCATCAATTCCAGGCAACAAACTGCAATAATTGATTTTACAGGCACAAGTCCACAATTAAACAATAATTTCAACGCCCCAGCTGCTGTCTGTAAAGCAGCGGTAATGTATGTTTTTAGAACACTGGTAAATGATGATATTCCTTTGAATGCAGGTTGTTTGCAGCCTTTAGAAATCATCATTCCTGAAGGCTCCATGCTCAACCCCAAATACCCTGCAGCAGTTGTTGCTGGTAATGTCGAAACTTCGCAACATATTGTTGATGTTTTATATGGTGCATTAGGTGTATTGGCAGCCTCTCAGGGGACGATGAATAATCTGACCTTCGGCAATGATGATTATCAATATTATGAAACTATCTGCGGCGGTGCAGGAGCAGGGGCTAATTTTGATGGTTGCGATGCGGTACATACTCACATGACTAATTCACGCATAACCGACCCCGAAGTTTTAGAGTGGCGTTTTCCGGTATTATTACAAGAGTTTTCCATCCGTCAAAACAGTGGAGGTAATGGAAAACATCGAGGCGGTAATGGCGTACTGAGAAGAATAAAGTTTTTAACACCGATGACCGCAAGTATTCTTTCCAGTCATCGAATTAAACCGCCGTTTGGTATATCCGGTGGTTGTGTTGGGGCAGTAGGTGAAAATAAAGTGATTCGTTATAACGGTGAAATGGTTAAGTTGGAAGGCTGTGCTCAAATCACTATGCAGCAAGGTGATATATTAGAAATTAAAACGCCATCTGGCGGAGGATATGGCGCTTTTTAAAGGCTTGTTTATTAATCATTCCAAAAGCTTTCGCATTATCACTTTTTTAGAAACTGACAGAATCAGGAAAAGTTCGATAGAGAAGACTAGTTCCCACGGTCTCCGTGGGAATTCATACATGGATGCTCCCGCGTCACGGACTGCATTCCCACGCATAATGCCATGGGTGGCATGTAGTAGAGCAACGCAGGAGCTGTTGCCGAGAGCATGGGAAAGTTGGACTGCAAACGCAACCGGTCATAATTTTAAACTATCTACAGTAGTTCAAGTGACACCGGAAACTGAGCTCTGTCATTTTTGAGGTGATTTAATCTCCTCCGCCACAGCCCCCTCCACAACCGCTGTCACTATCTCCACCTGTTTCTCCTCCCAGGCAAGAGCTTCCAAAGCCGCTTGATGAATCACTTCCAGAATCTCCAGAACACCCCGACGCACAACCTATATGACTGGCACAATAGCCATCATTTTTATTGCTATTATTTGCATCCATACAATTCAAATGGTAGATGTAGCCATTATCAATATTAAGCATTCCATCAATGGCAAAAAGTAAGGGTAATTTTTCTGGATGTTTGGGGTTTAAGTTTTCCTTTGCACATGCAAGTCGCCATGCTCGCTTGATACCTTGTTGGGCATAGGTTGGTGATGACATGGCTTCGGTCGGTGTATGGTGTAAAAATCGACCGAGTGCCTTGTTGCAAAATTGTGTATAAAAGCGTGTAGATAGAATAAATTCATGCCATGCATCATCGACGACATGAGAGGGCATTGCTACCATTTTTTTATTGGCTAAATAACAGATATGAAAGTAATCTCGAAGTGCTTTAAAGACTAAGTCTAATTGTTCACTGGTTAATTGCGGGTGTTTCCCTAAAACTTTATTTCTGATTGCTTTGTGAAAGAAATAACGATTGATGTAATTTAATCGCTGTTGTCTTTTTTGCTTTTTTCGCCAGATAAATAAAGTAAAAATTGTCAAAACTAAAAATATAGTTATCCAACTCATAATTTCTCCATATTATTATTTTATTGCTCTGTCGAGTTGCAGATAAATTGAGCTGAAAACATGTTTTTTAATCAGAAATAAGCTGTAAAGAAACATCATCAAAAAAAAGTGTGGTTTGTCGGCCTTTGGTGTGATTTAAACATTGGCGCAGGCCGATACGAAGCGTACTGCTTTGTTCGGGTATCCATTTAGATTTTACCTCGTGTTGTATTGATGTCCACTGGCTTTTAACTGATGTACGGGGGCAACCGGTAGAGAAGCCTTTTAGCAGTTTATTGTTGCTGTCCAGAAAGCTTATTTCTAACCATGCGTTAGCACCATCAGTGGTGAAATATTTTGCTTGTATTCTATAGCCGCTGTTTGAGCTATGCTTTATTTGCGTTATCCAGCCTGGCCAACCACGGTTAGAGGGTAGGGTAGCGGTGATTTTTAATGCATGATTGCCAGATGCGGCTTGTTCATCACTCCATTCTGCGACATTATTAGCACCTAATCCACTAGTTTGCCAGGGGGGCGAGGTTGTCAATGGATTTAATTCGAAAGATGAATTGCGAAGAAGATTGCTGCTTGTTGTTTGCTGGTCTATTTTTTTGTTTGTTAATGGCGCTAAATCGCTTGTTAATATTGAGTCTCTCGGTGTATAAGT
>DAOVVZ010000005.1:0-13495 GCA_030636915.1 Methylomarinum sp.
CTGTTGCCATTGCCTTACCAGAAGGGCGTTCAGCATTTTTAAGGTATGAAACGCGTCTGGGACAAAATGATATGACTAATCATACGATAGAAGCGGCTATTAGATTGCCGTTTTAATACCTAAACCCTATTTTAAGTCTATGTTTAGTTTGGTGTATGTATTTCAGGTTAATTATTCGATTTTTATAAATGGAGACTGCAATGTTGAGTAGGTATAAAACTATGATTTTTGTAAATCGGATAATAAGTACAAAAAAACTTGTCATTTTTTCATTTATATCATTACTGGGTTGTCAGCCTGTCTTAGTTAACGAAGCGACCAATTTAACGGCAGCTGAAGGTTATAGCAGAGAGCAAACTAACAAACTTTTTGTAGTTGATTGTTTGTTACCTGGTCAGATTCGTAAACTGGGTAGCCAGATGACTTATTTAAGCTCTAGAAGACCGGTTAAAACCACTGCGGGTGATTGTGAGATTCGTGGGGGTGAATATGTCGCTTATGACCGAAGCAATTATGCTACTGCGTTAAAAGTTTGGTTGCCACAGGCTAAGAAGGGCAATATTGAAGCGCAGGTAATTTTAGGGGAAATTTACGAAAAAGGCTTGGGAGGGCTAACTGACCCTGCACTGGCTGCACAATGGTATAGAAAAGCGGCTGTGCAGGGTAGTTCCAGAGCACAAATCAATCTTGGTCATCTGTATGAAAAAGGTTTTGGTGTAGAGCAGAGTTTGCCTGAGGCATTAAACTGGTATCGGAAAGCATCGGGTCTTGAAAATACAGATTTAGAGTTTGCATCGGTTACAGAAGCAACTGTTGCAGCCGATTATGAAAAACAGTTACAGAATTTAAGGAAAACTTCGGCAGTCTATCAGCAGCAAGCTGATAAATTGCGTCAGCAGTTAAAACAATCACAGCAAAGTTTTGGCGCACAACAGAAAAAATTAAATGCCCTTAAAAATCAGCTGGAACAATCCAGGCAGATGTTGAACCGGGAAAAAAACAAAGAAGATGCTAATCAGCAACTGATAATAAAACTGGAAAAAGATTTACATGAAAATCAGACTTCTTACGACAATCAAAAAACTCAGCTGGCACAAATGCAGGTTGTTGTGGCAAAAGAAAGTCAGGCTTCGGTCTCTTCATATCGTTTGCAATTGGAAAATCTGCAACATCAACTGCAATTAAAAGAAAGCGAATATCACGATGCATTTATTGGTATCAAAAGTGAAATGAAGCAGATTGAGGAAAAATCCAGAGCAGCGAGCTCTACTCAGGATAAATTGCTGGTTGAGCATTTACGAGCAAAATTAAAAACAGAAAAAGCCAATTTACTGGCGATAGGCAGACAAATAAAACAACTTAAGGGCAATATTTCTGAAAATAAAAAAATTGTTGCCAGTCTAGAATCTCAAGATGTAGAAAATATTTCATTTGCTCAGGCTGGCATTGAAATTATTGAACCTTCTATGACCCTGACTCGCGGTTTTCCAAGCTATCAACTAAGGTCAATCAGCCGTAGCAAAAAAATTATCGGTAAAGTCTCAGCAGTGAAAGACTTACAGTCCTTGACGGTTAATGGTCAGCCCACTGAAGTGGATAACAGTGGAGTGTTTCAAGCACAGGTCGATATTAAAGATGATCTTAATCCTGTTGAAATTGTTGCAACCTATAAAAAGGGTAGCCCCAGTTTATTGAGTTTTAATTTGCTGGCAAAAGGTTCAGTTTTTAAAGCTAGTGATGACGCGCGGCCATCTAAAGCGATTGCTAATAGTTATCCTTCGATCAATTTTGGGCGGTTTTATGCTTTGGTGATAGGTAATCAAAAATATGACCAATTACCTACGTTAAAAACCTCTGTCAATGATGCCAGGGCGGTAGATGAAATCTTGCGTACGCATTATGGTTACAAAACGACATTGTTAATAAATGCCAACAGACATCAGGTGATGACGGCTTTTAACGATTTGCGTGAAGTGTTAACTGAAAAGGACAACTTGTTAATTTATTATGCCGGTCATGGCGAAATTGATAAATCTGATCAGAGTGCTTACTGGTTGCCTACGGATGCAGAGTTGAATAATTCAGCTAACTGGCTCTCCAGTCATAGCATCACTCAGTTTTTAAATATTATTGCGGCCAGGCATATTCTAGTGATTGCTGATTCCTGTTATTCCGGTGCCATGACTCAAACCTCAATTGCACGTTTGCCGACTCAAATGGCGGAGGAAAAACGTAAAAAATGGCTGAAATTTATGGTCAAACGCAAAGCCAGAACTGTTATGACATCCGGGGGGGTGAAACCGGTACTGGATAGTGGTGGTGGTCAACATTCAGTTTTTGCTAAAGCCTTTTTAAATGTTTTGCAGAAAAATACCGGATTAATGGAAGATTATGAATTGTTCAGAGCAGTCTCAGCTAATGTTAAAAGGTCGGCGTCTTTAGTTGGTTTTCAGCAGCAACCCCAGTATTCATCCATGTTACATGCCGGACATGAAGGAAGTCCGTTCTTTTTTGTTTCAAATGCCGATTAAACCAAATACTGATTATTGATGAACTATCCTGAAGATAATAAAGAGGATGAAACGGTAATGGTGTCATCAGTTGTTTTGCAGTCTGATGATACGGTTATAAATTCGACCGGAAGTGATGATGAAACCGTTGTTGCAAAAGTATCACCTGTTGAAACCGTTTCTAAACCTGCTGAAAGTTTACGTATAGGTTCCCTTTTACAAAATCGCTTTGTGCTTAAAGAAGTACTCGGTAGTGGAGGAATGGGTACGGTATATCGTGCCACTGATTTGCGTAGACAGGAAGCACAGGATCATCAGCCGGATGTGGCAATAAAAGTATTAAATGATGAGTTTAGAGACGATCCTGAATTATTTATTGCATTACAAAGAGAAACTAAAAAATCACAATTGTTGGCGCATCCAAATATTGTCACAGTTTATGACTTTGATAGGGATGGCAATAACGTTTTCATGGTGATGGAATTGCTGAAAGGTAAACCACTTTCTCAATTTATCAGAGAGGAAAGCTTGGGTGGAATATCTTTTAAAAGTGCCTGGCATATTATTAAAGGCCTAGCTTTAGCACTGGCTTACGCACATAAAAAAAATATTATTCATTCTGACTTTAAACCAGGCAATGTATTTATTACCTCTGATGGAGGCGTCAAAGTTTTGGATTTTGGTATCGCATGTGCTGTAGTCAGATCTGATGTGCATCAAGATGATACTGTTTTTAATGCACGAGATTTAGGCGCATTAACACCTGCTTATGCAAGTCTTGAGATGCTGCAAGGAAAAGACCCTGACCCTGCGGATGATGTCTATGCCTTAGCCTGTGTTTGTTATGAAATTCTTAGTGGTAAACATCCTTATGGCAAGCTTTCGGCTCAAAAAGCATTAGAAGTAAATCTGGAAGTCCCTGTTATTAACGGCCTGGATAGAAGACCTCGTTTTGCTTTAAACCATGCTTTGGCTTTAAAACGTGAGCAACGCACGGCCACGATTGGTAAATTTCTTGATGAAATTGAACCAAAATCAATATGGCCAAAAGTGTTTGTTGTAGCTGCTATTGCAACTGTTTTGGCTGCTGCTGGCAGTTATTATTATGTATTTTACGAAATGGAATTTGTTGATGATGAAATTATTGAATTGTCCCATGAGCAAACATTAGCCGTTAAAGACTTTCTGGAATTAGCACAAATTCATTTTGAAGTAGGTTATTTGACAGCACCATCGGGCAGCAATGCACTTTGGGCATATAAACAGGTTTTAGAAATAGACCCCTATAATCAGGACGCTCAGAAAGGACTTCAAAATATTGCAGGTGTTATTGAACAACAAGCGGTTGAGTTCTACAACTTAGGGAATTATAAAGCCAGCCTGGCAAAAATTGAAGAAGGTCTGGAAGCAGTTCCCAAGCATCAAGAATTGCTGGAATTAAAGGATCAAATTTTGAAGTCTGGTCTGGGCTTAAATTATTAGATGGTTTTTAAGTTGGCAGCATGTTTGATAGTTGTTAATCTGTCGTTGAATAATGAGTTAATAAATTATTATCTTAACCTGTCTCCATAAAAGCAACTGGAGAAATAAAGGGACGTAGCCCATATGGATAAGAGAGTGCCTGCACGATACTTGCAGTATTCCGCAAAGCGCCTTACTGGCTACATATCATTTTTTGATATAGATGATTGTTATTAGTTATCAGGGACTGTGTCAATAATCACTTTAAATTCCCCTAATTCAATTTTTAATGACTGTAAATTAAGCGGATCTATTTCCAGAAAAGATTTCCATTGTGCTCTGTCTAGGTCTCGAAAGGCTGCTAAAACGGCAATGTATTTGCTGGCAGCATTGATTTCCAAAGGTTTAACACTTGATTGGCCGGGTTTGATTTCTATTTCTTCACGGTATTTTAAGTCTTTTGCCAGTATGCTTTGGTCGTTTTCATATAAAGCAAAAAAATCGCTGTTATTGAAGGTATCAATCTGTGTTAATTGATAGATTCTAATGACAATCGGAGAGGCTCTTTTTTCTATATCTGGATTTAGATTTTTTGATGCGGAGATTGTCAGGTCTAAAATAACTGGTTCTGGTTCAGACGTGCCGCCAAATATTCCACAGCCAGATAATATAAAAATAGTACTTAGACTGATAATAAATTTGAAAATAGAAAAAATACGTTTCACTAGTCAGGCCTTCCACATAAATGAATAAACAATCTGAATTTATAGCAGAAGTTTAAAATATTTTATAGTGTAATTTTTTTCTAAACCTTTTTAGAATGTTAATCAGAGCAATTCCTATTTTCATTAAAAATTATTGCTTCTTTATTGGTAGATAGTCTATTCTTTGTGTTGTTATTTTAATTAAGAATTTGTCATGCCTTTAATTTTGAAAATTTTATCATTTAATGGTCAACCCTACACTGAAGGGGAGGATGTCATAATTGATGAACAAGGAGGAACAATTGGCCGTTCGGATACTAACACCTTAATATTGGCAGATGAGAAAAAAACGATTTCAAGACGTCATGCAACAGTGGAATTTGAAAATGGGCAATATAAGTTAATTGACAGCAGTTTGGCGGGGACTTTTATTGATAATGCTATTGAGCCAATCAATAACGCCAGTGTGCAATTAGTTGATGGTATGCAAATTAGAATTGGTGATTATGCTATTGTTTGTAGTATTACCGATGAGGTCTCTCCCTTTTTATCTGCTGCTCCAGTCAATCCATTTGCTGACGGCAGCATAAACGTTGAAGCCGAGGATAATGCATTATTAGATAATGTAGAAAGCGATTTTAATAGTCCCTTTTTGGCTGGAGAGCAGGATTTTTCTGAAGATTTATTGGCTTCAGTTGAAAAAAATACGGCATCAGATTTATTAAATACTTCAGATAATAATTTATTACTAGACCAAGTTACGCCTGATTTTAATGGATCGTCTCCTCTTGGGGACAATAGCCTATTAGATTCGGTGGTGGAAATGGATAGTCAAGCGGATCAGGGCTTAATGGCAGAAAATGTCTCGTCCTTAAATGATAGTTTTGTGCCTGCCGAGCCTGTTAAAAATAATTCAATTTTGGATAATGGCGAAATGCCTGAAGACTTTAACTTTGAGGATCTTTTTAAACTTGAAGATAAGGCGTCTGAATATCCTTCTTCAGATCAGCAATTAGTTGTTGATGAATCAGTAGTTGAGGTCATCAAACCAGCAGAGTTGAAGCAGGATACTTATGCTCATCCAGCTCCTGTGCAGGCACCATCTGCTCCAGTTAAAGACATTGTTGCATCAAATCAAGCACCTGTCATCGAAAAAAATCAACTTTTACAGGCTTTTTTGCGTGGTGCGCAAATTGACCCTAAAAATATAGATTTTAACGATCCGGATGAAAAAATGACGCGGATTGGTAAGATGTTTAGACAGTTTGTTGAAAGTACCGTTTCGGTCCTAAGAAGCCGTGCCGAATTCAAGAGTTTGTTTAGAGTGAGTGTTACCACTATAAAAAGATCAGACAATAATCCTCTCAAATTCGCTGTAACCACTGATGAAGCTTTAAAACATTTGATTAATGATGGTCAGGGTGGATTTAAGAAATCAGTTGAATCTATTGATGAGGGATTTAATGATTTGTTGAATCATCAGCTTGCCATGCAGGCTGGAATTCAGGCTTCACTAACTGATATTCTAAGACAGTTTGACCCGGTTACCATTGAAAAACAGTATGAAGAAGGAATCGTATTGCAAAAGAAGTCAAAATGTTGGGAAAAATATATTCAGGTGCATACACGATTATCCGAGACTGCAGTTGATGATTTTTTTGGGGATGCCTTTTCAGAAGCTTATGAGAAGCAGATGAAACAATTAAAAAATTAATACTGTTGCTGGTTGTTTTTCTAATCCTGAATGGGCTTCTAATAGCAATACAGTAAGTCTATTTATTTTAAAGTGATGAGGTTAAGTCAAGAGTTTTATGGCAGAGAATAATAGAGTAATTTGGTCAGAAGGGATGTTTTTACGACCTCAGCATTTTCAGCAACATGATCGATATATAGAATCACTGATTAATGGACACGCCAGTGGGTTTCAGGCATATCACTGGGGAATCACTAAACTGAAAGTGGATATGCGATTACTGGCAATGGGGCAGTTTGCTTTGGCCGAATGCGCAGGTGTTTTTCTGGATGGTGTACCTTTTGATCTACCAGAGCATGATGCTTTACCTAAGCCTATCGATATTCCGGAAGAAATGCAGAACTGCATTGTGTATTTGTCTTTGCCCGCTCGTCTTGAAGGCTCTATAGAAATTGATAGCGACGAAAAACCCAATAATCTGGCCAGATATCATGCGATTGAAGCTGAAGTCAAAGACCATAATACCAATTCTAATGAAGTATCCCCCGTTGTTATCGGCAACTTACAAACACGCTTGATGCTAGAGCCTCAGGAAAGAGCGGGGTATATTTGTATTGGAGTGGCTCGAATAATTGAATCACGCAGTGATAAAAATATCCTGTTGGATGCGGAATATCTTCCACCGCTGATTAACTGTCTGGCTATGCCACGGGTAAAAAACTACATCAAAGAAATTTGTGGTTTGTTGCATACCCGTGGTGAAGCATTGGCAGGGAGGGTTTCAGAATCGGGGAGAGGTGGAACAGCAGAAATATCTGACTTTTTGCTGTTGCAGGTCGTCAACAGGTTAGAGCCTCTTTTTGATCATTTACAGCACTTGCCTACTCTGCATCCAGCTGGTTTTTACCAAATTGCAATACAAGTTGCAGGTGAATTATCTACCTTTACCAAGAAAAATAAACGCCCTGTCAGTTTACCCGAATATAAACACGATGATCTACAGCAGACCCTTTCCTATGTCATGGAAGAAATTCGTGATTGTCTGAGCATGGTACTTGAGCAAAATGCCATTCCAATTCCTTTAACACCGCCTAAATATGGTACGCGTGCAGCAAAAATTCCTGACCAGAATTTACTGAAAAGTGCTTTTTTTGTTTTGGCAGTCAATGCTCAAGTGTCATCTGAGCAGTTACGAAGCCGTTTTCCAGGGCAGGTTAAAATTGGCCCGGTTGAACAGATTCAACAATTGGTCAGGTCATCGTTACCCGGTATAACCGTTAATTCATTACCGGTAGCTCCTAGACAAATTCCTTATCATGCTGGTTTTTCATACTTTGAATTAAATAAGCAAGGGGAGCTGTGGCAACAAATGTATAAATCGGGTGGGTTTGCTATTCATATAGCAGGTGATCTTCCAGGTTTGGAACTTGAATTTTGGGCAATTAAGAACGGGTGATAGTGTGAGTCAAGACGACCCTTTTAGTAATTATTTAGATGAAGATAAAACAGTATTAAAGCCTTCTCCTGGAAGACGAAACCAGAATGCTGATACTTCTTCACCTACTCTAACGCAGAATACACGCGTAGATTCGCCTGCTTCTTATAGACAGGATTCATCAGCAGGTACCCAGCAACTTAACTTACATTCAGATGAAAATGTGCTGGTGGGCTGTGCCTTGCCACTATTATCATTAGTGACTCAATTACGTAACTCTGCCAGTCATGCAGATGTTCCAGGGTTGAGAAATTCAATTATCAATGAAATCAAGACATTTGATACCAAAGCCAGACAATCTGGCTGTCCTGTTGATCAGGTACAAACAGCTCGATATGCATTGTGTTCATTGCTGGATGAAGTGGTGCTTAATACCCCGTGGGGCTGTAATAGCATTTGGAGTACCCAGAGTATGTTAATTACTTTCCATAAAGAATCATGGGGTGGAGAAAAGTTTTTTCAGGTTTTAAATAATATTATTTCTCAGCCCGGAACGTATTTTAACTTGCTTGAACTTTTTTATTATTGTCTGAGTTTAGGGTTTGAAGGTAAATACAAGGTACAGGAACAAGGACAAAATAAATTATACGATGTAAGAGAAAACCTATATCAGGTGATTCAAAGACATAAAGGTGATTATGAGCAGGATTTGTCTTTGCATTGGCGAGGAATTACAGACAAGCGCAATGTACTGTCACGCTATATTCCCTTGTGGGTTGTCGGGGCTGTTGCGGCAGCAATATTGACCTTGATTTATATTGGATTCTTATACGCTATCAATCAAAGTTCAGGTGCCGAGATTGGAACGCAATATCAAATCAAAGATACCTTAAATGTTAAGCCTGAAGTCGTCAAAAAAATACAGCCTGCTAGTATCCCTGAAGTTCCACAAACACCTGTCATTGATAAAGTAAGGCAATTTTTGGCAGCAGAAATCGCGGCCAAAAAAGTAGAGGTAGTTGATGAGAATGGCCAGTCTATTATTCGTATCTTGGCGAAAAACTTTTTTGCTTCTGGTAGTGACAAAATACAGTCGAAATATTTACCCTTAATGCAGAAAATCAATCAGGCACTGGAGATTGTAACGGGGCAAATTACAGTGGTTGGTCATACCGATAATATACCGATTTTTACTGTACGTTTTCCATCAAACTGGGTGTTATCACAAGCCAGGGCACAGTCTGTTGCCAATATATTGCTTGCCAATGAACATCATCAAAATAGAGTGCTTGCAGAGGGTCGTGCCGATACACAGAGTTTGGTACCTAATGATTCCGCCAAGCATAGAGCGATGAATCGCCGAGTAGAAATTACCTTTAAGGACTGAATGTGAATAAGATAATCAACTTCTTTAAAAACAAATGGGTTATCCAGTTTTTAGGAATTATCGCCTTGAGTTTGTTGATATGGTTTGTCGCTCCATTGATAGCCATATTGGAACCGGCGATTGTCCGAGTAGTTACAATTCTCACTATTGTCTTACTTTGGTTTGCTATTGCGCTGTTGATTCAAGTTAAAGCCAGCAGAGCTAATGCGCAGATGGTTGATGATTTGGCTGTTGCAGATAGTAATGAGCAAAATGCTGCTGATCTTAATGCCGATCAGGAAGTCGATGAGTTAAAAGATAATTTTGATTCAGCTTTACTCACCTTAAAAAAGTCCAGTAGCAAGACCAGTCAGGGTAAGCATTATTTGTATGATTTACCCTGGTACATCATTATTGGCCCTCCAGGTTCTGGAAAAACAACCGCGTTAATAAATTCAGGCCTTGAATTTCCTTTGGCAGATCGTTTTGGTAAGAATGCGGTGCAAGGGGTAGGTGGCACCCGAAATTGTGACTGGTGGTTTACCGATCAGGCTGTCATGCTGGATACAGCCGGTCGTTATACGACACAGGATAGCCATGAGTTTGTGGATAAAGCGGCCTGGTTTGGTTTTCTGGATTTGTTAAAAAAGCACAGACCCAGAAGACCGCTTAATGGTGTTTTGATTACCATGAGCTTGTCTGATTTGTTACGTTTAACAGAAGAAGAAAGAAGTTCACATGCTAAAGCAATCAGACAAAGAATAGAGGAGCTGACCGAACGCATGGGGGTTCGTATTCCTTTATATATGATGTTTACCAAGACAGATTTAATCGCTGGTTTTACCGATTTTTTTGCTGATTTTGGTAAAGATGAAAGGAGTCAGGTTTGGGGGGTTACTTTTACTGAACAGCAAGAGGATACAGTCGACAATATTTCACAAGTCGGCAAAGATTATGATGATTTATTAGCACGTTTAAATCAGAGTGTAAATACGCGCATGCAGAATGAGCGGGATTTGAACAGACGTAACCTGATCTTTGGCTTTCCTCAACGTATATCCATGTTAAAAGCCCCCTTGATAAGCTTTCTGGAAGAATGTTTTGCGGTTAATCGTTATCAAAGTGCGCCCTTATTGCGAGGTGTTTATTTAACCAGTGGTACTCAGGAAGGTACGCCTATTGATCGTTTAATGGGCGTTTTGGCCAATACTTTTAAACTGGATCGTTCGGCATCACCGATATTTAGCGGTAAAGGTAAAAGTTATTTTATTACCCGTTTACTCAAGGACGTTATTTTTGCTGAATCTGAGTTAGTAGGCTTAAATCAAAAAGTTGAAAAAAGGCGTACCTTATTACAACAAATTTTTTATGTTACGGCACTGGTTTTAACCGTCACTTTTACAGGGCTTTGGGTTAACAGTTATATGCAAAACCAAAGCCTGTTAAGCCAATTTACTGAGAACACGGCTGTCTATAATGCTTTGGCACAGCAGGAAGCTAAAAAACCTGTTGATTTTCTTGATTTATTAAAGAAAATGGATGCTTTACGTGCAGTGCGTGATGTATATCCAGAAAGTGATGTGCCCTGGTCTAGCCGTTTAGGGTTATATCAGGGGGATAAGCTCAGACCTTTAGCTGCATCCAACTACGATAAACAGTTAAAAAATCATTTCTTACCGATGATTAAAAACAGACTGGAACAGCGTATGTTGAGTGAAGAATCAAACAATAGTGAGATCCTTTACCAATTATTACGTGTGTACCTTATGTTGGGTGATACAGATAAGGCTGATGTTAATATTATTCGTCCCTGGGTAAAAGTAGATTGGGAAACTTTATTCCCGGCTAATGACCAGCAACAATTAATGCAGCATCTTGATTCACTATTAAAGTTAGAACTCCCTGTGCAGACACTGGATGAGTCTTTAATCAAAGAAGTACGCAATATTTTGACTCAAATTCCGGTCGCGCAACAGGTCTATATCCGAATTAAAGCTGAGGCATTACAAAACCACGATAATGATTTTATTCTAAGTAATGAGCTGGGATCATCCGGAGAGAGAGTCTTTGCGACTGTTAATGGCTCATTGGCCAGCATGGTTATCCCCGGGCTGTTTACCTACAAAGGCTTTCATCAAGTATTTTTGAATGAAAGTAAAGATTTGGCCAAACAAACTGTTGAGCAACGCTGGGTATTAGGTAAAGACAGTTTTGCAGGAGGTACGGATCTTAATCAATTAGAAAGTAAATTATTTAATTATTATTATGCTGACTATATTAAACGTTGGGATGATTTGTTAGCTAATTTAAAAATCAGAAGACCAGCTAATCTTAATCAGTCCATCGAAATACTTGAAATTGTTTCTGGTTACGATTCACCTTTGCGTAGATTGTTAGTCGCTGTTGAAAGGGAAACCTCTTTGACTAGAGTGGCATCACTCAATGAAGGTAATGCACTGGATAAGCTGAAACAAGGGGCTGAATCAATTACTGCTGGTTCTAGAATGCAGAAGTTATTGAATACCGCAAAGAGTGTTGGCGGTGAGTCTCTAGTCGTGGACAAAACAGGAAAAACGGTAGAAAAACATTTTTCAAGATTAAATGAGCAAGTTAAGAAAAGCAGTGCTGGTGGAGCACCTATAGATCAAATCATTGCTGATTTAAGTGTTTTGTACGGGACGATGGCTGATCTTGGTAGCACATCAGATAGTGGTGCCGCAGCAGTAGATATGGCAAAGCAAGGCTCTGGTGGAGCTGAGGTCATTGCAAAAATGCAACGTCAGTCAGCGCGATTGCCAGAGCCGATGAAAACGTTGGTTAAAGAGTTGGCTTCAGGTAATCAAGGGCTGATTATGGGTGGTGTCAGAACACAATTAAGCAGGACATTACAAACAGACGTTAGCTTATTGTGTAAATCCAGTATTGACGGACGTTATCCAATATCTAAAAGTGGTCGGGTTGATATTACATTACAGGATTTTGGGCGTTTTTTCTCACAGGGCGGTGTAATGAATCAATTTTTTAAAACTCATCTGGACACATTTGTCGATACCACGCGTAGGCAATGGCGGGTTATCTCGCAAAATAATCAGACAGTAGGTATTTCAGCATCGACATTAAAACAGTTTCAGTATGCTGCAAAAATCAGAGAGGTGTTTTTTCAGGGGGGGGGGCAGTTAGCTAAAGTTCAATTTGAATTAAAACCCGTTTTTCTGGATGCAAAAGCTTCTAAATTTTGGTTGAACCTTGAAGGGCAACAAACTAATTATCGTCATGGTCCCGCTCGATCCATACGTTTCAGCTGGCCGGGTACAAGTCCAGGGTTAGTACGCTTTGGATTTGAAAGTTTAGATGGAAAGCAATTAAGCGGTTCTGAAGAGGGTGCCTGGGCGTGGTTTAAATTGTTAGATAAGATGAAAGTAAGTCAATCAACAGGTAATACTCATATCATTACTTTTGAATTGAGCGGTTTTACAGCGAAATATGAGCTGCGTGCCAGCAGTGTGTTAAATCCATTTTCATTTACTGAATTAAGCAATTTCCAATGTCCAAGCAGAATTTAACTGAACCAATAAATCTGGAGCTGGGGTTTTATGGAAAGCTGCCCTCGGTGGGGGACTTTGTCTCTCGTCGTTTATCCTCGGATTTTATTTCATCTTGGGATGCTTGGTTACAAAGTTCTCTGGCAGCAAGCCATGAAGTTTTAGCTGAACAATGGTTGCAGTGTTATTTAACCAGTCCTATCTGGCGCTTTGCCTTGTCACCTGGTTTATCGGGTAAAGAGTCATGGATAGGCATAGTCATGCCCAGTGTAGATAGGGTGGGGCGATATTTTCCATTAACCATTGCCTGTAAAGTGACGGCTAAAATACCTTTAATACAGTTGTTTTCAGCAGCCAGTGACTGGTTTGAAGAATTAGAATCAGTGGCTTTGTCAGCGTTGGAAAATGATTTGGCTGTTGAAGCATTTGATCAGATGGTTAAAGGTATTACACCATTTGAATTAAGTGTGGCTGATAATAGTGCTTTGAACCACAGGCAAAATCAATCAAATGAGGACCCTGCCTTTTATCTGGAGTTTGAAAATTCAGAAATAAAGACTGAACAGGTGTTTTCAGGCTTAACGTCGTTAATGTTAAACACTTATTTGCCAGGGCATAGTTTATGGTGTTCAGTAGGTTCAGAAGATATAAACCCTGGGTTTTTAGTGGTTAATGGCTTGCCTCCGTATACCGCCTATGCCGGTATGATTACCGGCCAGTTTCAGCAAACGGGTTGGCAATTGCATCAACAACAGTTCTCGCAGTCTAGCGAACAGACTGCAAA
>DAOVVZ010000198.1:0-4383 GCA_030636915.1 Methylomarinum sp.
GCCTTAAAAATGTCAGATCTATTTGAACAACAAACCCAACAAATCTGCAAAGATAGATCACTTGTTTCAGATCAACTAAAGGCATTACCCGGAATTACCGTTTACCCAAGTGCTGCTAACTTTATTCTTTTCAAAACCAAACAAAATCAGGCAACCGAAATTTTTGAGCAATTAAAAAAACACGGTATTTTAATTAAAAACCTATCACATCAAGGTGGATTGTTAATTGATTGCCTTCGCGTAACCATTGGTAAACCTGAAGAAAACAAGGCATTTATTGATGCCTTAACAGCAACCACCAATTCACATTAATTTATTTATAATACAAGGTGTTAGATAAAAATAAAGATTATAAACTGAAATTATATCAAACACCTTAAACTTGCATTTTTAGAATATAAAACACCTTGCACTACCCATGAAACAGACACAATACATCAATAACCGCTTCAAAAAAGGTAAGCTGTAATGGTATATTGGTGTCATAAATATAATAATTGATGCATCAAGACATGCATCATCATAACCAGGAGCGTTATACATGGCTAATGAAGTCGTCGATAAATCCAAACGCCAGTTTCTAACCACTGCTCTCACTGTTGTAGGCGCAGTAGGTACGGGATATTTGGCTGTTCCTTTTCTTTCACAAATGCAACCCAGTGCCAAAGCAATGGCAGCGGGAGCACCTGTAGAAGTTGATATCAGTAAAATTGAGCCCGGTCAGCTAATTCGTGTTGCATGGCGAGGGAAACCGGTTTGGGTATTATATAGAACCCCTGAAGTACTTGATATTTTAGAACAAGATACCAAAAAGCTTGCTGACCCAACTTCACTTGAATCTGAACAGCCAGAATATGTCAGCGATAATCTACGCTCAATTAAACCTGAAATTTTTGTTGCTGTTGGACTTTGCACTCACTTAGGCTGCTCTCCAACTTTTAGACCAGAAATTGGCCCAGCTGACCTTGGTGCAGAATGGAAAGGCGGGTTTTTCTGTCCTTGCCACGGCTCTGGCTTTGACTTAGCGGGCCGCGTATACCGATCAGTTCCTGCACCCACCAACCTTGTTATCCCCCCTTATCGCTACATTACAGATACTCTCATTATTATTGGCGAAGATGCTTCGGAGGCAAGCGCATGAAAAAGAAAATAGATGACTGGGTCGGCGTACGGTTTCCACTATCAAAATTGTGGAATGATCATATGGCGCAATATTACGCGCCCAAAAACTTTAATTTCTGGTATTTCTTTGGTTCACTTGCCTTACTGATGTTAGTTAATCAGTTCTTAACAGGTATATTGTTAACGATGAATTACAAACCTGATGCAAAATTAGCTTTTGACTCTGTTGAATACATCATGCGAGATGTCAACTGGGGCTGGTTAGTTCGCTACATGCACTCCACTGGCGCATCTGCCTTTTTTATCATCATTTATCTACACATGTTCCGTGGCATGATGTACGGTTCATACAAACACCCTAGAGAGCTGATATGGATATTTGGCATGCTACTGTTTGTGTGCTTAATGGCTGAAGCATTTATGGGTTACCTGCTACCATGGGGTCAAATGTCTTACTGGGGTGCTCAGGTTATTATTTCACTGTTTAGTGCCATCCCCGTCATTGGTGATGAACTATCCTTATGGATTCGAGGTGACTATGTTATTTCAGATGCCACTCTCAACCGATTCTTCGCCTTCCACGTTATTGCCGTTCCTTTAGCATTACTTATTTTAGTATTCTTACACATTGTGGCATTACATGAAGTCGGATCGAACAATCCAGATGGTATTGAAATTAAGGAATCAAAAGATCCATGGGGAAAACCTGTAGATGGCATTCCTTTTCACCCATACTATACTGTGAAAGATATCGTCGGCGTTGCTGTCTTCTTGTTCTTTTTCGCTACTATTATTTTCTACATGCCTGAAATGGGCGGCTACTTTCTGGAACATGCAAACTTTATTCCAGCGGATCCTTTAATGACACCTGAGCATATTGAGCCTTCCTGGTATTTCACACCTTTTTATGCCATTTTAAGAGCTGTACCCGATAAATTTGCTGGCGTTATTGCTATGGGTGGTTCTATCGTTGTGTTATTCCTATTACCTTGGCTAGATCGCTGTAAAGTTAAATCTATTCGTTACAGAGGCGGTATATACAAAAAAGCATTAGCCTTATTTGTGATTAGTTTTCTTGCTTTAGGTTATTTAGGCACACAACCTGCGACCCCCACATATACAATGATGGCGCGTATTTTCACAGTGATTTACTTTGCCTTTTTCTTATTAATGCCCATATATACGCGCTGGGAAAAAACCAAGCCAGTGCCTCGTCGGGTGACTGAAGAGCACGATTTAGAAGAACAATACAGTGCTTTAGTTGAAGTTTTTGACGAAATGACAATTAAAGAACCTAACAAAGCACACTGGGGAGCCGTTGAATTTCCAATCATAAAACCCAATAAAACGGGAATTATCCATGTATTAAGTCGCTTACTAAAAAGACTAAAAGAGAGCTTAGATTAATCATGAAAAAAATTATATATGCATTATTACTCTTATTACCTCTAGGTACGCTTTCAGCCGCAGGCAGTGTGAACCTTCAAAGTGTTGATATAGACTTAACAGACTATGAAGGCATTCAACGGGGAGCAAAACATTACGTTACCTATTGCCTCGGTTGTCACTCTGCAAAATACATGCGTTACAAACGTATTGCTATGGACCTGGAGATGGATGAGGACAAACTATTAGCTGATATTGCACCAGAAGGCGCTAATATTTACGACCCAATGCTTACGGCAATGAACAGTAAAGATTCAAGGAAGTGGTTTGGTACAACTCCACCAGATTTATCTTTAATTGCCAGAGTGAGAGGCGGCGATTGGCTTTACACTTACCTAAAAGGGTTTTATGTTGATAAAAGCAAACCTTTAGGCGTAAACAACACGGTATTTAAAGATGTTGGCATGCCCAATATGCTTTGGAAATTACAAGGTATACAAGAACCTGTCATTGAAAAAGTACACGGTGAAGATGTAGTAACACACTTAAAATTGGTTGAAAAAGGCACTCAGTCTCGCGCTGGATTTGACAAAACTGTCACAGAACTTGTCAACTTCCTAGTTTATGTTGGAGAACCTGTTCAGTTAGAAAGGCAACGCATGGGAAAATATGTTTTATTATTTTTAATCATGTTTGGTGTTATTGCCTATCTTCTGAAAAAAGAATACTGGAAAGACATCCATTAATGTATCTATTACCCGCAAGGATGCGGGTATTCTTCTTGTAATACCCCCTTCTTTTTACCGCACCACCTTCTCTTAACAATTCCAAGCCAACAAAAAATACAGCTATGGTACAATGCTACCCTTCTAGATCTAATTATAAAGGTTGTGTTTCGTGACAAATAGCACTGCTCGAAAATCAGTTATGACTCTTTTTAGCTCATCAACATGCGCGCTAAGCCATTGTGCCCGCCTTGTTTTACATGAAAAAAACATCACTGCAGACATTGAATTTTTCAATCCATCTCAACCACCCGAAGACTTATTAGAGCTTAACCCTACAGGTGCGTCCCCCACATTAATTGAACGTGACTTGGTTCTATATGACTCACGTATCATTATGGAGTACCTAGATGAGCGATTTCCTCATCCACCGTTACATCAAATGGATCCGGTTTCTCGTGCAAACACTCGCATGATTATCAAACGTATTGATCAAGACTGGTATCAACTTCTCGATGAGATTATCAATTCCGGTGAGAAAAAATCTGCTCGCTCTAAAAAAATGCTCCGAGAAAGCTTAATGGCAGCCACACCTATTTTTGAATCACAACCTTACTTTATGAGTGAAGAGTATTCATTAATTGACTGCACCATGGCACCCTTGTTATGGCGCCTACCTAGCTTAGGCATTGACCTTAATTCGCTAGGGGCAGCCATAACAGTCTATGCAAACAGACTATTTACAAGACCTGCTTTTCAAGAGAGCCTTAGTGAAGCTGAAAAAGACATGGCACCTCAAAGCAAATGACATCATTAAAACCTTACATGATCCGTTCAATATACGAATGGATCATTGATAACCAGCTCACTCCACATCTTTTGGTTGATGCGGAGAACTTTGACTCAATCTTGCCCAGAGATTTTATTGAAGATGGTAAAATTGTCCTGAATATCCGGCCTGAAGCGATTCAAGGCCTGATATTAGGCAATGAAGAGATTCAGTTTAACGCCCGCTTCTCCGGCCAACCCATGCAAATTGTCACCCCAACCATGGCTGTGTTAGCAATTTACGCCAAGGAAAATGGCAAAGGCATGGTTTTTGACCCAGAAGATTATGACACCCCCCCTCCGCCAGAAAAAAAACCTACAA
>DAOVVZ010000261.1:0-3848 GCA_030636915.1 Methylomarinum sp.
CTTTCATCCTCATGCATTGCAGTAATAAAACGCTCGGTTAGAGCAAGAAAGTCCTCGCCATTTTCATTAGCCCGCTTGATGATTTTATCGTCTATATCAGTAATATTACGTACATAAGTTAAATCATAACCTGAATATCTGAAATACCGTGCGACGGTATCAAACACCACCATCACTCGTGCATGTCCAATATGACAATAGTCATAAACCGTCATTCCACACACATAAAGCCCGACCTTACCTTCGACTCGAGGTTTAAATATTTCTTTGCTTCGCGTTAAGGTATTATATATTTTCAGCATCTTTAAGTAGTGTAAGTTGTAGGTAATTGCAGCAATAAGATAAAAACCGTTCAATTTACCAAGACTAAGGCTTCTCTTTCAAGAAAAAAACGCATAGAATTTAACTTTTGCATCAACTTAACGGAAAACCCATGCGTAAAATCATTCTTATCCTGATGCTATTTTCATTCACAACCCTTTCAATTGCAACGGAAAACAAAATGTCCGAAACACAAACAAAAGTAAAATTGACCACTTCTTTAGGTGATATCGTTATTCAATTAAATTCTGAAAAAGCACCTATCTCAGCAGAAAACTTTTTAACTTATGTTAAAGAAGGATTTTATACTGGAACCATTTTCCACAGAATTATTCCTGGCTTTATGGCACAAGGCGGTGGATTTGATACGGATTTCAATCAAAAAGCAGTTCACGCTTCTATTAAAAATGAAGCAGATAATGGTTTAAAAAATAATCGTGGAACTTTGGCTATGGCTCGTACAGCAGACCCTGATTCTGCGACAGCACAGTTTTTTATCAACTACAAAGACAACTCATTTCTAGATCATACCAGCAAAACGTCAAATGGCTGGGGATACGCGGTTTTTGCAGAAGTAATCGAAGGCATGGATATTGTTGACTCAATGGCTGATGCAGCAACAGGCAATCGTGGCGGACACCAGGACGTCCCCAAAGAAGATATTATTATCGAAAAAGCTGAAGCTTTATAAGAACAGACTAAAGACGCAAGGCTAAAGACAAAAAAGAGCAAACCCACTGCTCGTTTAGTCTGTAGTCTTTTACCTTTCACCCTGCACCTTTAATTGATAAGACAACATTTTGAAACAAAGCATTATCTTTATCTCAGATTTACACATTTCTCTGGAAAAAACAGAAATAACACGCCGGTTTATTGCTTTTCTTGAGAACCAGGCAAAAAAAGCACAAGCTATTTATATTTTAGGCGATTTGTTTGATACCTGGATTGGTGACGATGACAACACGCCGCCAAACAAAACAATCAAAAAAAAATTAAAGCACTTAACCGACTCAGGGGTTCAGGTGTTTCTCCAGCAAGGAAACAGAGACTTTTTAATAGGGCGCAAGTTTTGTCGTGAAACAGGCATTACATTACTTGATGATTATGCGGTCGTTGATATTCATGGCGTTAAAACTCTACTCACTCATGGCGATTTATTGTGCAGCGATGACCTGCCTTACCAGGAGTTTCGCAAAAAATCACATACTGCCGAATGGAAACAAAATGTGTTATCAAAACCATTATTCGTCCGTTTGCTCGCCGCTCGCTGGTATCGACTCCGCAGCCACTTCCATAAACGCAAAAAAAGCCAGGACATTATGGATGTTAATCAGCAAACAGTTATTGATATTATGCAAAAACACAATTGTTTTCGCCTGATTCATGGACATACTCACCGCCCTGCCGTACATAATTTTGAAATAAATCAACAGCCCTCACAACGCTTTGTTCTAGCAGATTGGAAAAAAGATTCGGCAGAAACATTACATTGGACTGATGAAGGCTATCGGATTGAAAAAATTTAGGCCCGCCTTAATTCCTCCGCCTCTAACCTTGAGTGCAACTCAGGGAAAACCTTTGATAATTCAATCACTTCATTGGCCGTTAATCTTAATAAAGTAACATAGGTTTTTGCCCTAACTGTTGCCGAGCGTTTCGCATTACTTAGCAAAGCATGCTCTCCGACAAAGCTACCTTCATGCAATTCAGCCACATGCTCACTCAAGCCTTGAAGATTTAACTTAAAAACATTAAGCCGACCAGTAACAACAATATAGAGTGAATGTCCGCTATCACCCTGATTAAAGATGGTATCACCAGATAAAAAACTCACATACCCGACATTTTTATACAACCCTTCAAGACACTGCTCAGGCAGTCCAGCAAACAAAGGAACTTTTTTAATCCAGTCATCAGGCCTGTTAAGACGTAATACAACTTTAACCCTTAATAATTCCTTAAGCCCCATTTGCAAACTATCTTGCAAATGATGATAAACCTTACCACTTAATTTATTGGCTTTGTACTCCTCATCAATTAGCTTAAGCGAATACTTTAATGCAACCTGCTGAAATAAAAAATACTCATATTGATCATAAAAAATTGGATACATTTCTTTAAATCTATTCAACCTTAATTGCCTGCGCCTCAACCGTTTTTGATAAATACCCTTTACAGTGACTAACTTATCGCTTCCCAATAAAATTTCATTTTTCTTAATGTCTTTTAATCCTTCATGAGCCATTAAAATCCCCGCAATATCATGCTGAATTCGGTTAGAAAATCGGACTTCCTGATACTTTATTAAAACACTCTGAGCCCAATTCCGTTCACTTAAAAATCGAATAACAAAAAACTCCAACCTCACCAGACTATTTCGCTGAGTCTCTACAATAGCGTGCTTATTCAGCATATTTCTATTCACCTCATCACTGGTAAAGTAAATAGAACGTTCACCATCATTCTTCAAAACATCTTTAAACGATAAAAAAGTATAGTAATTAATCATGCCAATATCATACAAATACTCTAATTCGCCCATCTCTGCACTCAAAGCACTGAGATGAACCTGCTCCAAACGCTGAACTGTTGTTAAATTTAAACTCACCTGTTTCAGATTGTTTTCAATAATCCCTTCCAGTGAACTTTGCATATCTGTATCCAGCAGATGCATATAAGTAAAGTTATGAAAAATATCATCAACTGATGACTTAATTCTTTCTTTGTTTTGCTGAAACTCTGCCCATTCATTGTTAGATAATCTATCTATTTTTAGCCTATGAATTAAAGAACGAATAGTGGTGGCATTAATTAACAAACTAAACAGCACCACGCCTACTGTTAATTCAATTAATAGTTGTTTTTCAACCAAAGCATCAGGAATTGATAAAACAATGGCAATAGCCAAGCCACCTTTTAGTCCTCCCCACCACATAACATGCCGCTCTCCAAAACTTACAGCAGGTAATGAAAAAACACGCGTCGCTAAAGGTACAAACAAGTAGACACTCACCGCTCTGGCAAGCGTAACAGCAAATACAGCCAACAAAATTGGCTGCCAATATCCAATTAACTGACCGACATCAACAGATAAACCAATTAATATAAACAATAAGGAATTACAAATTAAAACAAAGACTTCCCAAGTATTATAAACATGATGGGAGATTTCATTTGATAGACGCATTAACCCCATGATGTTTAAGCAGATGGCAGCGGTTAAAACTGACATAACACCTGACACATGAAACAGGTGCTCAGCGACAAAAAAACTAAAATAGGCCAAGCTAATAGAAAAAACAACCGGAATACTGCTATTTCCATGATAGATACGCACCATCAATTCACTAATTAACAGACTGATGACACCCCCAACCAAAACCCCACCTAAAAAGACTCTGAGAAATTCCGGGATAATTGGAAAAATAGTATTTACAGAGAAATTTGCAGACAATGCAAACGCTAGCAAGATGTTAAATAATACAATGGCTGTTGCATCATTAAAAAGTGAATCGCCTTCTACCAAA
>DAOVVZ010000015.1:0-10014 GCA_030636915.1 Methylomarinum sp.
CTTTAGTTTGGTTGTGGAATGAATATAATATTGCACTCACAGCACCCGTTGTGCTTGAAAAATCTCGTATCATAGAGATAAAAAAAGGCGATAGTTTTAATCGTATTACTAATAAGTTACTTGATCAGCAGATTACGATTAAGCCTATCTGGTTTAAGTTAATTGCTTATAAAAATAAAGTCACTAATAAGCTTAAAGCGGGTGAGTACGAGTTAAAGGCAGGGCTTAATATGCCGGAAGTTTTAGCCGTATTCGTTGCAGGCAAACCACGACAATACTCTATTACTTTTCCTGAAGGCTGGAGTTTTAAACAAATATTGGAAGCGATTCAAAATAATCCTCATATTGATAAAACGTTTGAGTCTACTGATTATCAAAGCATTATGACTGAACTAGGTGTTAGCGATAAGCATCCCGAAGGTTTGTTTTTTCCCGACACTTATTTTTTTGATAAAAACACTACAGATCTTGCGTTGTTAAAAACAGCTTATAATAAAATGCAGCTGGTTTTAAACAAGGAATGGAATAATAAGGAAGCTGGCTTACCTTTAAATAATGCTTATCAAGCGTTGATTTTGGCGTCTATTGTTGAAAAAGAAACGGGAGCGGCTGTCGAGCGTCCACAAATTGCAGGGGTTTTTACTCGCAGACTTAAAAAAGGCATGTTGCTACAAACTGATCCTACCGTCATTTATGGCATGGGTGACAGCTATAAAGGTAATATTCGATATAAAGATTTAAGACAACCTACGCCTTATAATACCTATGTTATTAAAGGCTTGCCTCCCACGCCTATTGCAATGCCTGGTGAAGAAGCTATTCGAGCGGTGTTACATCCGGCAAAAGGAAAATCGCTGTATTTTGTTGCAAGAGGTGATGGTAGTCATGTGTTTTCGTCTACCTTAAGAGCGCATAATAATGCGGTTAATAAATATCAGAGAAAGCGATGAAACAAGGTTTATTTATTACTCTGGAAGGTGGCGAGGGTGTTGGAAAGTCAACTAACTTGGCTTTTATTCAGCAGTTACTAGAAGATGCAGGTAAAACGGTTGTTGTTACACGAGAGCCAGGGGGAACTGATTTTGCTGAAGAAATACGTCAATTATTATTAGAGAATAGGGATGAGTCGGTGGCTGATTCAACTGAGTTATTATTAATGTTTGCAGCCAGAGCACAACATATACATCATGTGATTAACCCTGCTTTATCACAGGGATATTGGGTGTTATGTGACCGTCTTACCGATAGCACTTATGCGTATCAATGCGGTGGTAGAGGCATGAGCCTAAGCATGGTTGAATGGTTGGAAAGAAATGTTCAGGGTGATTTAAGACCAGACTTAACATTGTTGCTAGATGCCCCGATTACAGTTGGTATGGAACGGGCTAATCAGCGCGGGGCGCTAGACCGCTTTGAATCAGAAAAACAGGCCTTCTTTGAAAGAGTGAGAGCTAGTTATTTACAGCGTGCTCATCAAAACCCTCAGATAATTAAAACTATTAATGCTGCGCAATCGCTTGTTAAGGTGCAGGCTGAAATAAGTGCTGAAATTGAGCGATTGATTAACTTGTGATGGAAACGATAGATCAATCATTACCTTGGTTACAAGAAAGCTGGTCTCAGCTAAGGCAATATATAAATCAAAACCGTATTCCGCAGGCTCTTTTAATCATTGGGAATAAAGGTTATGGGAAACAACAGTTAGCTGAGCATTTTTCTCAATCATTGTTATGTATGGATCTACTTGCTACTGGCATTGCTTGTGGGAAATGCCAGAGTTGTACATTGTTTAATGCCGGTACTCATCCTGATTATATTGCTATTGAGCCTGAAGAGCCGGGTAAAGCCATTGGTATTGCGGTTATCCGTCAATTAACTACAAAGTTAGCATTAAAACCACAGTTTGAAAGTCATCGAGTGGTGGTTATTAATCCTGCAGATAGTTTGAATAATGCTTCGGCTAATGCGTTTTTAAAATACCTGGAAGAACCAACAGAACGTACATGCCTTATTCTTGTAACGGATAAGCCCTCTAAGCTACCCGCAACAATACGTAGTCGCTGTCAAAAGTTACTTGTTTCAGAGCCTGATCAAGGGCTGGTGAAAACATGGTTAAAACAGCAGGGTATTTCTGATAATGTGAATTTATTGTTGAGTTTGTCGCAAGGAGCGCCCTTATTAGCAAAGCAGCTGGCAGAGTCGTCTGTTTTACAATTAAGAACTGAATGTTTTAATCATTGGATGGCGCTTGCAGCTTCAGATGAAAACCTTATTACATTAGCTGAGCAGTGGTACAAGCTTGAGAGAGAAGAGATTGATCTATTGCTGTTTTGGCTGGTAAGCTGGGTGTCAGATATGATTAAGCTTGCTTATGATAAACAAGCTGTAAAAATTATTAATTCTGACTTAGTTAAGCACTTGCAAGAAAAAGTTGAGCAGCTAGACTTAAAGGATATGTATAAATATTATGATTTATTGTTGCTTAGTCAGCAAAGATTCGATACCCAGTTGAATAAACAATTGATGTTTGAAGAAATCTTAATACAATGGTCAAAACTTAATAGTAGATAAAATAATGGCAGAATCAGAAGCTCCAAGACAAGGCATATTATCTCTTTCAATTAAAGAAAAAAAAGCACTTTATGCCGCCTATATGCCATTTGTAACTAATGGTGGCCTATTTATTCCGACTAAACGTGAATATGAGATGGGTGAAGAGGTTTTTATGTTGCTCAATTTAATGGATGAAACGGAAAGATTACCTATTGCGGGTAAAATTATCTGGAAAACCCCCGTAGGTGCAGAGGGTTATCGTGCAGCAGGTGTTGGTGTTCAATTCAGTGATCAAGATGGTGGAGCTGCTCGCAATAAAATAGAAAATTATCTTGCAGGGGCCTTAGAGTCTGATAGCCCTACTCATACGATGTAATAAAGACTTAAGTTAAGGAGCCTCTGATCAAGTTATGAACTCGTACCTTATGTTCATAATATCCAGCTTCTACGTTAAAAATCTTCGCAATAGCCTGCTATTACGTGCGATTTTTGCCTTGAACTCAATATTCTGAACATAATTTACTTCGCCCAGACTTAATCAGAGGTTCCTTAAATATCATAGGATGTGCCTGACGATAAAAGGCACATCATACCGAAAGATGCACTCCGTTCCTTAGCACGCCTATATGACTGTTTAGCTTAAAGAGACAACTCTTCCTTTTCTTTTTTAACCGACTTATGCCGCACTGTAGAGCGGTATTGAGCTATTAATTCTTATTGAAATGTTTATAGATTCCCATTGTCATCTAGATCGTATAGATCTGGCTCCGTATCAAAATGATTTTAGCCTTTTTATGAAGGAGGCTGAAAATAGTAAAATTGATCACATGCTGTGCATAGCAATTGATTTAGAGTCCTACCCAGCTATCTGCCAGCTGGTTGAAGATTATCCTTCTATTTCACTATCAGTCGGTGTACATCCAAATGTTCAGGAAGGGCAAGACCCTAGTGCTGAAGAATTAATTGCCTTAGGTAGCAATCAAAAGGTAATCGCTATTGGTGAAACAGGGTTGGATTATTTTCGTAGTGAAGGTGATCTGGAATGGCAACATCAACGTTTTAGAAATCATATTAAAGCGGCTAAGGCTTTAAATAAGCCACTGATTATTCATACTCGTGAAGCAGGTCATGACTCTTTAGATGTACTCGCTGATGAAGGCGCAGATCAAGTTGGTGGCATTATTCATTGTTTTACTGAAGATTGGGACTATGCAGTAAAAGCCTTGGATTTAGGGTTTTATATTTCATTTTCTGGCATTGTCACTTTTAAAAATGCACAGGCGATTAAAGAGGTTGCAAAAAAAGTGCCTGCTGATCGGTTTTTAATTGAAAAAGACTCGAAATATTTAGCACCCATACCTTTCAGAGTTAAGCCGAATTATCCAACCTATGTACGATATGTAGCGGAGCACTTGGCTGAGTTAAGAGGTGTGACTGTGGAAGAAATTGCCCGTCTTTCTACGGACAATTTCAATACTTTATTTAAAGGGCACCTCTATTAATTCATGACTGGTATCTATACACTTAAAATATTCGATAACTTCGTTGAAAATCTTGTCAATAGCTAGCTATTAACTGCGATCTTCGTCTTGTTCTCAAAAATTTTAAGTGCATATTTGCTCAGACAGAATAAATAGAGGTACCCTAAATTAAATCAATAATTTCAATTGCACGATCTAATTGCTTTTTAGTGTGATAAAAGTGCGGTGAGAAGCGAATGCCACCACCTCTTAAGGCACAAACAACTCCATTATCTTGTAAGTGCTTATAAAGGCGACTATTGTCGATAGTTGAGTGTTTAAATAGCACAATACCTGATTTTAATTTAGCCTGTTGATCATTTAACAGTGTCAATTTGCTATGTGTATTGATTTTATGCATTAAATACTCAGCATTTTCAATGACGCGTGACTCAATACTCTTCATGCCTGTTTCCAGTAATAAGGACAGGCTTGCAGACCAGGCATGAATACCTAGCATATTAGGGCTTCCACACTCAAAACGTTGAGCTGTTGGATGGATTTCCCACGGCTTATTTTCATAGTTATGGATATTCTCCATCATGTGCCAGCCGTATTGAGTCAGTTTGAGCTTTGAGCGGGATTCGGGATTAGTGTAAAATACCCCTAAACCTTCTGGCCCAAACATCCATTTGTGTCCATCAGCCATAACAAAGTCAGCTTGATAGGCTTGTACATCAAACTCGACTGCGCCTAAGCTTTGAATTGCATCTATACAAAAGAGAATGTTGTTTTCTTTACAAAATTGCCCTATTTTTTCTAAGTCCATGCGCAAGCCAGAAGCAAACTGGATTGAGCTAATCGTTATTAAGCGAGTATTAGAATCAACCAGTGAAAATAAAGCTTCTTCAGGTGTTGCTTTTGATAATAGATTAGCTTGTTTGAATTCTACGCCTTGATCAGCAAGCGACTCCCAAGGAATGCGGTTGGAAGGGAATTCTTCATCACTACTGACGATATTGTCACCTTTGTTCCAGTTTAACCCATAAGCAACAAAAGAAATGGCTTCCGATGTGTTTTTAACCAGCGCAATATCATCTGTGGAAGCAGCATTAAGTAATGTTTTTAACTGGCTGCGAATTTCAGATTCTTTTTTTAACCAATCTAAATAATAATGTGAGCCATACATGGCATTTTGCTCTGCAAAGGCTTTAACCGCTTCTGAGGTTCTTTTTGGCCAAGGTGCAACAGCGGCATGGTTTAAATAGATTAGATTGTTGCTTGATGGAAACTCTGGGTGGTTCATCGATAATTTTTCATAAAAAGAAAAGATAATACCTGATTGTTTGATTTTAGGAGAATTTTTAAAAGATTAAATCTTGGACATCAGCTAAAATTATATGGCGATAGTAATAATGATTACTTGTTATGCTTTATAGTTCGCATAAAGATATAAAATAAACAAGAAAAATAGACAGTTTAAACTTTGTTAATTTGAAGCTTAGGCTGACTGGAGTATATACAAGACACGAAAGTTAAATGGTTTCCATTAGTAGGGGGCTGATTTTTCGTACTAAAAAAGAGGGTTAAAGTGGATATAGCATCCTTAGTTGGTTTTTTATTAGGCATTGGTATTATCGTTGCAGCTATTGCAACGGGCGGTGACATCATGTTGTTTGTCAATGTACCATCGCTACTGATTGTGATTGGTGGAACATTGGGTGTAAGTTTAATGCGGATTCCATTATCTGATTTTCTTCGTTCATTTGGTATTTTAGGTAAAACCTTCTTTAATAAAAAAGCTGACCCCGCTACTTTGATTGAAGAAGCTGTTCGGTTAGCTGATGTGGCAAGAAAAAATGGCCTGCTTGCACTGGAAGATGAAGAAATACTTGATCCTTTTATGCAAAAAGGCATCAATTTATGTGTGGATGGTCATGATCCTGTATTTGTTAAGAAGATGCTACAACAAGAAATTGATCAAATGGTCAGCAGGAATGAGATTGGGCAGGATATGTGGAAAGGTGTGGGCGATTTAGCACCGGCGATGGGTATGATCGGCACCTTGGTTGGGCTAGTACAAATGCTTGCCAATATGTCAGATCCTGCCAGTATTGGTCCCGCTATGGCGGTGGCATTGTTAACCACGCTTTATGGGGCGATGGTAGCTAACTGTTTTGCCTTGCCTATGGTGGATAAATTAGCTTATGTTTTAAATTATGAAAAAGCCAATAGAGAATTAATAGTTGATACTATTTCTGGAATTCAAGAAGGAATGAACCCCAAGGTATTAGAAGCGTTATTAAACTCATATATTCCAGAGAAAAAACGTATCGTTGAAGAAGAGGAGTAAATACGATGGCTGAAGAATGTCCTAAATGTCCGCCTGCTGGAGCACCTCTATGGTTGGCAACATTTGCTGATTTAATGTCGTTGTTGATGTGCTTTTTTGTGTTGTTATTGTCATTTGCCACTATGGATATCTCTAAATTTAAAAAATTAGCAGGCTCAATGAACGAAGCTTTTGGTGTGCAAAGTACTATATCAGCAAATGAAATTCCAATGGGGACGAGTATTATTGCTCAACATTTTTCACCGGCTCAAACAACACCCTCAGCTCTAGACGAGATAAAACAGAGCACTGAGCAGGAAGATAAAAAACTCAGTATGAGTGTTGATGATATGGAACAAGTAAAGCAGCAATTACTGCAGATCAAATTGGATGAAATAGAAGCTCAGGCAATAAAAATTGAAGAGTCTCTTGAAGAAGAAATTAAGGAAGGCTTGGTTTCAGTCGAAACAGACGGTTTAAAGATCGTTATTAGGATTGATGAGAAAGGTTCTTTCCCTTCTGGAGCAGCAGTCCTTAAAGCAGGTTTTGAGCCGGTAATGGAGAAAATAACAGAGGCAGTTAATGGCTCTGTTGGTGAGGTGTATGTGGCTGGACATACTGATAATATTCCTATATCGACGGATTGGTACCGGTCTAACTGGGAGCTTTCGGCTTCTCGGTCTGTAACTGTCGCCCATTTTATGCTGAAGAATAAAAACACTGATGCGAAAAGAGTTATTATTCAAGGCTATGCCGATACCAGGCCTTTAGTCGATAATGATTCGGCTGAAAATCGCGCGAAAAATAGGCGGGTGGAAATTATTATTGCTCAAGATGATCCTACGCTTGGATTAAAAGCTGAAGACCTAAGTGACATGATCCAAACAGACAACTTAACCGATAAATCTAATTAATAAAGCAGCAGGATGTATTGTGGATAAAACTAAGGAAACAGATGATAAAGACAGACGACGTTTTTTTCGTATCGATGATGAAGTTAATCTGTTCTACAAAATAGTTGATGAGCAAGCAGTCATTACGGCAAGTCAGCTGACAGATGATTTACTTAGTAATTGCTCTTTGGTGACAGCATTAGATATGCTTGATCAAGAAAGCAATTTAATCATGTATAGGATTGAAAAAAATGAACCTGAAATTGCAGATTATTTAAAGGTTTTAGAGTCAAAGATTAACATATTATCTCAAGCTGTCTTAATGCAAGGGAATGACTTGTCTGAGAGTGCCATGCGTAAGGCGAATATTAGCGCATCTGGTTTGGCATTTGATAATGAAGTTGAAATTAAACAAGGTGAATTTCTCGAAATTAAATTATTACTGACCTCATGTCTGGCTGTTATCACGATTCATGGAAAGGTGGTTTATTGCAAGGAAAATACGCTTGAATCTAGTGAAATGCCTTTTCAAATTGGCATTGATTATTTTGATCTAAAGGAACAAGACCGAGAAGTATTGATTAAACATGTTGTTAAAAGGCAAATGCAGCAAATTCGCGAACAAAAGAAAACGTGAGGTTTTAGCAAGCAAGTGCTCATTTCATCTAGTCAAAAAAAGATTTTAAATAGGCTGGCCGATGGTCAGTTTCATTCAGGTACTGAACTGGCTAAAAGCATTGGTATTAGTCGCTCAGCCGTATGTAAGCAGCTAAATAATTTAACTGAACTCGGTATCGCCTTTAGTGCAGTTTCTGGTAAAGGATATCGCTTAGAGCGCCCTATACAATTATTGTCTGAAGCAGAAATACTGCCGAACTTGAATGCAAATGTAGCAGCATTGATTTCGGAGCTGGAAATTCATGATTGTATTAATTCAACTAACAGCTATTTAGTCGATAAATCTCATGCTAGCCAGCAAAGTGGCGTCGTTTGTTTTGCGGAGCATCAAACCTCAGGTAAGGGGCGCAGAGGGCGAGAATGGGTTTCACCATTTGGCAGTAATATTTATCTTTCAATACTTTGGCAGTTTCAAAATGGCCCGGCCTCAATAAGCGGATTAAGTCTTGCAGTTGGTGTAGCAGTTATTCGCGCATTAAATGACTGCGGTATTGATGATGTGGGATTGAAATGGCCTAATGATATATATTGGAAAGAAAGAAAGCTGGCTGGTATCTTAATCGAAGTTTCTGGTGAAACAGAAGGCCCTTGTAATGTTGTTGTTGGATTAGGGTTAAATTGTTATTTGCCTGAAGAAAAAGCCAAATCGATTACCCAAGACTGGGTGGATCTTAATCAAATTCTTAATGATAATTCTGCGAAAATAAGAAATAAATTGGCAGCAACCCTGTTAAATCATTCAATACCTATCATAGCAAATTTTGAACAGGATACTTTGTCGCATTATATCGATGCATGGCGTAGCTATGATTGTATGAAAGGCAAGGATGTTAATATTTATATGGGGTCGAATGTATTTTCAGGCCGTGTTGAAGGCATAGATAATAACGGCTTGTTGTTGTTAGCAGATGAGCAAGGGCAAGTTAAAGCGTTTGCTTCTGGCGAGGTAAGTTTTCGTCAATCATGAAACTATTGCTTGATATAGGTAACACCCGTATTAAGTGGTGTGTTGATAAAAATGGAGACATTGGCGCTAGAGGTAATGTTTCTTATAAACAGAAGGGTTTTAGTCAGGAAATTCAACAGTACTGGTCAAAACTGGATGCTCCACAACTACTGGCAATATCTTCAGTCAGTGCAAAAGAAATCAGGCAGCAGCTTGTAACTATAGCTAAACAAAACTGGCCTGATATTAACGTGTTTATTGCTAAATCTTCAGTGCAAGCTTGTTCTGTTACCAATGCTTATCAAGATGCTGAAAAACTGGGTGTAGATAGATGGTTGGGTTTAATCGCATTACGACATTATTACCCTGAGATTAATTGTATAGTTGATTGTGGTACTGCCATTACACTTGATTGTTTGGATGAAACTGGACAGCATTTAGGTGGATTAATTAGTCCAGGGCTACAGTTGATGAAAAAGTCGTTATATCAAGACACAGAGGATCTTGGTTTTATTGAAAACCAGTGTTCTCTTGGATTGGCTGATTTTACTGACTCAGCGATTTATACAGGGACAATTTATGCTGCGGCTGGGCTAATAGAGAAGGCGGCGAGGGACCTTTGTCAGAGTAAATCACTGGTTTTAACGGGTGGAGATGCAGAATTGATTGCAAATATACTTAAGCTGGAAGTAATAGTAGAACCTGATTTTGTGTTTAAAGGCTTGTCTTTACTTGCTAAAGAAGCAGGTGTCTGATGAAGTTTCTATTTGTTTTTTCTCTATTGCTTAATATTATTTTCTTTTTGTGGGAATTTAATACGGGTGGTTTTAATTCTAAATTAGAAAGCAAGCAATTTGTTAGTGCTACAGAAAAACAAATTTTATTGTTAAGTGAGTTGCCGAGAGTTAATACAGAAATAAATGTGGTTGCAAGCAATACAGAAGATATAGCTGGGCCGGAGAATGCTTTAGAGGGAGGTGATAATTCTGAAGCTGGTTTGATCGCCGCGCTGGAACCAAATGAACAAGCAATTGAAAAAGAAGTAAGAGTCGTTGTTGCAAGCAATACAGATGATATAGCTGAGCTGGAGAATGCCCTAGAAGGAGACGATAACTTTGAAGCTGATTTGGTTGTCGCGCAGGAGTCAAATAA
>DAOVVZ010000094.1:0-6009 GCA_030636915.1 Methylomarinum sp.
AAAGGTTAAAAGAATGTTTTATTTCCCCTCACCCAACCCTCTCCCTTTGGAGAGGGCTTTTAGAGAATAGAACAATTAATGAGCTATTGCTTAACCTGCAATAAGTTAATAGCCATGTAAAAATATATTGGGATTGGTATTACATACCCCCTTTATTAAACCAAGTGCCCCCACAAGTCATAATTGTCAGCTTCTTCTAATTTCACCTGAACAAAATCACCAACTTTTAAGTGTGTAGCTCCATCTATAAAGACTTGACCGTCAATTTCAGGTGCATCTGCTTTACTACGCGCCACAGCCCCCTCCTCAACCACTTCGTCAATAAGCACCGTTTCTATTGTGCCTACACGTCGCTGTAATCTTGCCGCACTAATTTCTGCTTGATGCGCCATAAATCGCTGCAAACGATCTTGCTTAACTTCTTCTGGCACTGAATCAGGTAATTCATTCGCCGCGGCACCTTTAACCGGAGAATATGCAAAACAACCAACTCTATCCATCTGAGCATCCGTTAAAAATTGCAACAACTCTTCAAATTCAGCCTCGGTTTCACCAGGAAAACCAACAATAAAAGTACTACGCAAGGTAATATCAGGACAAATTTCTCGCCAGGCGCGTATGCGTTCCAAATTATTTTCTGAAGCAGCTGGTCTTTTCATCAACTTAAGAATGCGACTATTAGCATGCTGAAAAGGAATATCTAAATAAGGTAATATTTTACCCTCTGCCATTAGAGGAATAACATCATCCACATGGGGATAAGGATAAACATAATGCATTCTGACCCAAATACCTAAATCACCCAGAGCTTTAGCTAAATCATAAAAACGAGTACTAAGTGTTTGCCCATTCCAATCCCTGGATTGGTATTTTAAATCCAGCCCATAAGCACTAGTGTCTTGTGAAACGACCAATAACTCCTTAACACCTGCTTTGGCTAAATTCTCGGCTTCAAGCAACACATCATCAATCGGTCGACTGACTAAATCCCCGCGCATAGAAGGAATAATACAAAAGGTACAACGGTGATTACAGCCTTCTGATATTTTTAAATAGGCATAATGATCAGGGGTTAACTTAATCCCTTGAGGCGGAACTAAATCGGTAAATGGATTGTGCTTTGGTGGCAAATGCTCATGCACCGCTGCCACCACTTCATCAGACGCATGCGCACCAGTAATACTTAACACCTGTGGATGACGTTCCCTAATTTCTTCTTCTCTAGCGCCTAAACAGCCAGTCACAATAACCTTACCGTTCTCAGCCAAGGCTTCACCAATACTATCTAGTGACTCTTCTACTGCGGCATCTATAAAACCACAGGTATTAACGATCACAAGATCAGCATCTTGATAAGTGGGGGATACTTGATAACCTTCTGTACGCAACTTGGTAATAATTTGTTCACTATCTACCAAGGCTTTAGGACAACCTAGACTTATAAATCCAACACGAGGATCACTCATTACAATGTCTCAAACTCAATTTTAAAATAAGCGCTAGTTTATCAAAGACTTTGTATTAAAAAGATTAATTTTTTTTATTTAATGCTATTAAGCAATCTAAGGTGCATTAGCCAAAATAATTGCTCGCTTGGGAGCAGGCAAACCTTCACAGGTTAATTCTGAGTTATCCTGATCAAGAAATTCAGCTAAAGAATGGAACTGCATCCATTCCGTTGCTCGTTGCTCTTCTACTGAGGTAGTGCTGACATCAATCACTCGACAGTTTTTAAAGCCACAACGTTTCATCCAGCTAATTAATGTCTCACAGCTGGGCAAGAACCAAACATTGCGCATTTTGGCATAACGTCCCTCAGGCATTAAAATTTCGCCATCCTTGCCGTCGACAACCAATGTTTCCAAGACCAGTTCACCACCCGATTGCAAGCAGTCTTTCAATTCCAGCAAATGATCAATCGGTGAGCGCCTATGGTATAAAACTCCCATAGAAAAAACCGTATCAAAAGCTTTAGTCTCAGCAGGTATTTGCTCTAAAGTCATCGGCAACACATAAACAGGTGTTTCTCCCATTAGCTTCCGGATTACCTGAAACTGCAATACATTTAATAATAATGGATCAACACCCACCACCATCTTGGCACCTGCACCCAACATGCGCCAACAGTGATAACCATTACCACACCCGACATCAAGCACTAATCGTTTATCTAATGGTGCAATATGCTCTTTAAGCCGATCCCATTTCCAGTCTGATCGCCATTCAGTATCAATATTAATACCAAACACGTCATAAGGCCCCTTTCGCCAAGGGTGAAACGTCTTTAACTGCTCTAAAAGCATGGCACGACTAAGCTCATCTAAATCAGAACCCTCACCTACTTTTACTTGATTAGCATTTAATGAAATTGTCGATGGCAATACATTAGGTAATTGTTCAATGGTATCCAACCAAGCAGCCGCATTACCATTTGCACTCAGATCAAATGCTTGTGCTAACTGTGATGGCAACATATCTACCCATGCATCGGCTTTTGCATCGAGCAAGACTTTATATAACGGCTGATAATCGATCATTTTAGGGAAATCATAGAAGCAAAATTAAAATACTGAAACCATACCTCAGTACTGCTAAAGCCAACATCACTTAAACGCTGCTGATGAGTGGAAAATGTTTCAGCTAACAATACATTTTCAAGAGCAGAGCGTTTTTGACTGATTTCTAAATCACTATAGCCTTGTGATTTTTTAAATACATGATGTAAATCAGTTTGCAATGCCTGTTGCCGTGGATCATCAAATTTTAACTTTTCTGACAAAATCAAAATACCACCAGGTAACAAGCCTTGGTATATTTTCCCCAAAAATGCTTGCCTGTTTTTTATTGGAATAAACTGCAAAGTGAAATTGAGCACCACAACCGAGGCATTATTAATCTCAATATCCCGAATGTCATCACAGATAACTTCAACCTCTACAGCACCATCATCTGCGGCGATTTTGTTTTTTAATTGCTTAATCATTGCCTCAGAATTATCAACAGCAACAATTTTACATTGAGGCACAGCGATATGATGTCGCATAGATAAAGTAGCGGCACCCAAAGAACAGCCCAAATCATAGCAAACACTCTGTTCTTGAGTGTAGCGTTCGGCTAACAGACCTATGGCAGAAATAATTGCTTGATAACCGGGAACCGAGCGCTGAATCATGTCAGGAAAAACATTAACTACTGATTCATCAAACTTAAAAGAATTCACCGACGCTATTGGACTAGCGTAAAGCGTGTCCTGAGTTGTAGACGTGGACATAAAAAGAAAATATAAGGATTTTAAAAGAACTTCCTGCTCTTGTGTAAGAACAGGAAGTGAAGAGAACAGCTTATGAATTATCTTTTGCTGCTAATGCCGCCATATTTCGTTTAGATATTTTCTCAATAACTGCACTCAAAGATCCCGACTTTTTAAACTCACCCTTAATTGAGGTGCGATAGTTGGTCACCAAGCTGACCCCTTCTATCATAATGTCATAAACTTTCCATTTGCCTTTTCTTAATACCATTCTGTAGTTAATTGCTAAAGGTTGAATACCAGGTTGTAGAATTTCTGTTTTAACGATTACTTTCTTCGTACTCTCAGTTAATTTTAAAGGTAAAAATCGTACAGACCAGTCTTTAAATTCTACAAAAGCACGAGAATAGGTTCTAACTAACAAGGTTTTGAACTCATCTTTAAATCTTACCCTTTCATCCTTAGTCGCTTTTTTCCATAACTTACCTAAAACCAATGCAGAAATTCTATTAAAATCCACATGAGGATTAATAACATCTTCAACAAATACATTTATTTGTGCAAAGTCTTGAGAAAACCCTTCCTCTTGAAGCTTTTCTTTTAATTCATTAGATGCCGTCTCAATGGCAACCTGAGGTGCGACCAAATCTGCTGCGACCACTTGAGTCATTGGAAATAACCCAGCAATCAATCCCAAGATAGCAAATAAAAAAACTCTTTTACCATATTGCATTTTCATAAAAATTTTCACCTTATTAGAAAGCCTAAAGCCTTCCTTTTTAAGTACCCTATCTACAGGTACACTGATACAATTAAGTTTTAAAAACAGGGTTATAGTACCTTAAACATACTACAACCAAATACTAAAAAATTATTCTAAAATAATATGCCACATAATAACATCCTTTTCCCAAGCACTCGCATGAGAAGAATGCGTTATCACGATTTTTCCCGTCGTTTAATGCGAGAAAACAGACTTTCAGTTGATGACCTTATTTACCCTATGTTTGTTATTGATGGCAGTAATAAACGAGAACAAATCGCCTCCATGCCAGGTGTTGATCGACTTTCAATTGACTTGCTCATTGAAGAAGCTATCCAAATCAGCCAATTAGGTATCCCAGCTATTGCTTTATTTCCTGTAACAGCTGCTGATAAAAAATCAGATGATGCCAGAGAAGCCTATAACCCCGAAGGACTTGCCCAACGCTGTGTAAGAGCATTAAAAAAAGCCTGTCCCGATTTAGGTATTATTACCGATGTTGCCCTAGACCCATTCACCTCTCACGGCCAAGATGGACTGATTAACACAGACGGCTATGTAATTAATGATGAAACTGTTGAAGTTTTATGCAAACAAGCCCTTTCTCATGCCGAAGCCGGTGTTGATATTGTCGCCCCTTCAGACATGATGGATGGACGGATTGCTGCGATTAGATCCACATTAGAATCCAATCAACATATTAATACACAAATCCTCGCCTACTCTGCAAAATATGCCTCTAGCTTCTACGGTCCTTTCAGGGATGCTGTAGGGTCAGCCGGTAATTTAGGCAAAAGCAATAAATCAAGCTACCAAATGGATCCGGCCAATACAGATGAAGCACTGCGTGAAATTCAACTGGACTTAAACGAAGGCGCAGATATGATTATGGTTAAACCGGGCATGCCTTATCTGGACATTATTCGCCGCGCTAAAGATCAGTTTGCAGTCCCCACTTTCGCCTATCAGGTCAGTGGTGAATATGCCATGCTAAAAGCTGCATCGATGAATGGCTGGCTGGATGAAAAACAAGTGGTACTGGAGTCTTTACTCGCTTTTAAGCGCGCAGGAAGTGATGCCATACTCACTTATTACGCAAAATCTGTCGCTCAATGGCTAGTCGGTAGCACGAAATAAATACATCAACCTTACTTGCACTAAAGCATAAGAATCACTAAAGTTTTTCTAACCTTTTTGCTCCCGCCCAAACAATCTCAATCGTTACGTAGCAAAACTATGTGCCTCTTGAGATAGTTGGGCCATAATCAAAAATACAGTGAAATTTTGATATATTTATCCCGAGATACCAGCTTAAAACAATAATAATAGGAAATCATCATGCCAGAAAATCTATATATAACAGAAAGAAAACGATTTCAGATTGAAGAAGCTATTTTAATATTCCTTCTCATCCTTTCACTTGCAGGGATTGCAATCACAGACTTCTCCCCAGATGATGGCTATGGCTACTGGATCATCATGGTGATTGTTTTTTCTATTTTTGCCATTATTATTGCATGGCTACAATCAAAGCATAAAGACGGTGAATTTAAAGAAATTGTAAAAGAACAGTCCACCCATTGGGCAACCGCTTTACTGGTAGTTGCTGGTGCTTTTTTACTGCAAAAGTCGGGACAATTAACCCCCCAAAGTGCCGGCTTAGTTATTTTATTAATTCTATCCTTAGCAACCATGCTTGATGGCCTACGTATTGGCTCTCGTTTCAGCTTAGTGGGTTTGTTTTTAGGCAGCTCTTCTGTGATTGGGGCTTTTTATGAATATTTTATATGGATAGACATCGCCCTAGCCATATCAATTGTCATCTTAACTATTTTATGGGAGCTCTGGATGAGCAAGAGAGAAAACGCATGAGTACAGTCGATCGTTACGCAGTATTTGGCCACCCTATAGGCCATAGCAAATCACCACGCATTCACACTTTATTTGCAGAACAAACGCAGCAATTATTAATCTACGAAGCTCAAGATGTCCCCGC
>DAOVVZ010000215.1:0-4193 GCA_030636915.1 Methylomarinum sp.
AGAGTCATCAGAATTAAGCGATATGTATTCGTGGTTATTATTAGGTAATAGCTTAGGGTCGATTGTGCTGTTTATTCTGATAGGCATTAATGTCTATTCTTTAGTTAGAGCGTTAAAAAAGAGGGAAGCTGGGTCTAGATTAACTACTCGAATGATCTCTTTATTTGTGGTGTTAGCTATTGCACCCGCGGTGATTGTTTTTTATTTTTCCGTGCAATTTTTAAATCAAGGGATAGATAGCTGGTTTAACGTGGAAATAGATAGGGCGATGGATGATGCACTAGAATTAAGCGAAGCCTCTTTGGATCAGCGAATGCGCTTGCATTTGAAACAGACCTATCAAATAGCCGAAGAAGTGACAGGTAAGTCTCAAACATTAATCGCACTTGAAATGGATGGCCTGCGAGAGAAAGTAGGGGCAACTGAAATTGCTCTGTTTTCACGACAAGGTCATGTGATCGCTTCCGATAATATCGACCCCAGTAATATATTGCCGGAATTTCCAAGTGAGAATGTCTGGTTGCAGGCAAGGCAAAATCAGGCTTATTTTGCTTTTAGCCCAAGAGATGATGGGAGATTGCTGATTCAAGTGATTGTACCTGTTAATGATGACGAGCCGCGTTATTTACAGGCATTGTTTCCAGTCCCTGTAAGGATTGCGGATTTAGCAGATTCTATTGATTTTGCTTTTGTTCGCTATCAAGAAATGACTTTTCTGCGTGATTCGTTGAAAACCAGTTTTTTGCTGGTGTTGTCGCTGGTTTTGCTGTTAAGTTTATTGGCTGCTATTTGGGTGGCTTTTGTCAGTATTCGTCAAATTGTATCGCCGGTAAAAGAGTTGGTTAAGGGTACGCAGGCCGTAGCGAGCGGGAACTATAAACAACAATTGCCCGTCATGAGTCAGGATGATTTGGGTTTTTTAGTCGAATCATTTAATGATATGACTCAGCGTATCGCCCAGTCACAAGATGAAACTAAAGCCGCAGGGCTTGAGGTTGAGCAGCAACGCGCTTATTTAGAGACGGTTTTATCCAATTTAACCGCAGGTGTGATCAGTTTTGGTGATTCCCATCAAATCCGCACAGCAAATCAAGCGGCATATCGGATTTTACATGTGCCGGTTAGTCATTTTGTCGGGCAAACATTGTCGGATATAGTTGTCGGACATACAGAGTTAACACAGTTTTTAGAAGCGATACAGAATTTGTTAGAACAAGCTGAAGATATTTGGCAGCAACGTTTTGCTTTTTTAGGCCCAAATGGGCGACAGGAATTACTTTGCCGGGGAACGCCTTTATTTTCACCTTTAGGTGAGCGAGTCGGGGCGATTATTGTGTTTGATGATGTGACTGATTTAATTCAGGCGCAAAAAAATGCCGCGTGGGGAGAAGTTGCAAAACGTCTGGCGCATGAAATTAAAAACCCGTTAACACCTATACAATTGTCGGCAGAAAGGTTGCAGCATAAATTAGCCTCGGAATTGTCTGATAAGTCAGCACAGATATTGCAGCGTTCTACCCAAACGATTGTGCAGCAAGTTGAAGCGTTGAAATCGATGGTTGATGATTTTTCAGAATATGCCCGCTCAAGTAAAAAACAGGTAGAGCGATTTAATCTTAATGACTTGGTTAATGACGTCTTGGCTTTGTATGTGATGCAACCAGAGCTAAAAATCATAACGGCTTTTTATGCTGACAATATTATTATTGAAGCAGACCCCATTAGTATCAGGCAGGTGCTGCATAATGTAGTTAAAAATGCACAGGAGGCAATGGATGGTCGCGGCCGGATTGATATAAAGCTAGACAAAGTGCGGAGAAATAACGCAGAGTATGTGGAGATTTCCATTTATGACAATGGTTGTGGGCTTAATGCCGAGCAAGTAGACACAGTATTTGAGCCTTATGTAACGACAAAAGTTAAAGGCACAGGTTTGGGTTTGGCTATTGTAAAAAAGATTATTGAAGAGCATGGTGGCGTAATCTGGGTGGATACGTCTTATAATTCGGGCGCTGGCTTTGTTATCCAGTTGCCTACTGTACTTATTTAGGAAAAAAGCATTGAATACAGAATCGCCTTATATATTAGTTGTTGATGATGAGCCAGATATTAGGCAGCTGGTTTCAGAAATTCTTGAAGATGAGGGTTATCAGGTTGAAATGGCCGATAATGCCGCTTCAGCAAGAGATCAAAAGAATCAGCGTCAGCCTCAGTTGATTTTATTAGATATTTGGATGCCAGATACCGATGGTATTACTTTATTGAAGGAATGGGTTGCCGAAGAAAAGCCTCTTTGTCCTGTGATTATGATGTCAGGACATGGGTCAGTTGAATCGGCTGTAGAAGCGACACGACTCGGTGCTTATGATTTTTTAGAAAAACCCCTGTCTTTGGCCAAGCTATTGTTAACGGTTGAACGAGCACTAGAGGCAAGTCATTTGCAGCAAGAAAATGCAGGGCTTAAACAGCAGTTAATGCTGGATATAGAGCCTGTAGGTAAAAGCGTCGTAGTAGAGCGAACTAAAGAGCAATTAAAGCGATTAGCCCAGCATAATGCCAAATTATTGCTTGTTGGAGAGGCGGGTGTAGGTAAAGAATTATTCGCCCGCTATTTACATAATAATGCGGCACGTCGTGATGGGCCTTTTGTTGATGTCGCCGTGGGTAGTATCTCTCCTGAAAACTCAGCGGTAGAATTCTTTGGTAAGGAAGAGAGCGGCAAGGTTTACCAGGGCTTACTAGAACAGGCACATGGCGGAACCTTGTTTTTGGGTGAAATTGCTGGCATGGATTTAGAGACGCAAGCAAGACTGCTGAGCGCTTTAGAGTCCAGTTCTTTTCTTCGTGTGGGCGGGAGTGAGTCGGTGCGAGTCGATGTTAGAGTGGTTGCATCAACACGAGTCTCTTTAGATGAAGAGGTGAATGCAGGGCGATTTAGACAAGATTTGTATTATTTGCTAAACGAAGTGTCGTTAGATATTAAGTCGCTAAGAGATCATGGTGAGGATGTACCTAATTTATTAAGCTATTATGTCGATTATTTTGTAAACATAGAGAAGCTGCCTTTTAGAAAGTTCTCTATGGCGGCACAAAATTATTTGCGGAACTATGGTTGGCCAGGGAATGTAAGAGAGTTGAGAAACCTGGTTCAGCGTTTAATGATTTTAGGTGCTGGAGATGATATAGAGCTGGATGAGGTGAAAGCTGCATTAGGTTCTATTGCTGATGAGCCAACTTATAACTCATCAATCCCTGAGTTTTTTAATCTGCCCTTAAAGGAAGCAAGAGAGCATTTTGAAAAATCTTATCTTGAGTATCATTTTGATAAAACAGGTGGTAGTGTTGCTAAATTAGCGACTGCAATAGGTATGGAAAGAACCCATTTATATCGGAAATTACATGCTTTAAAGATAAAGCTATAAATAAACTTGAAACGAAAGGGCTTCTCTAGTAAAATCCCCCTTTTTAAAGCCTTAACAAATGACTAAGTAAAAATGAAAACATTTAGTGCAAAGCCAGCAGAAGTTAAGCGCGATTGGTACGTAATTGATGCAGAAGGCCAGACATTAGGTCGCCTTGCTACAGAAATCGCAAGACGTCTTCGCGGTAAACATAAACCAGAATACACTCCTCACGTTGATACAGGTGACTATATCATCGTAGTAAACGCTGAAAAAATCGGTGTAACTGGTAATAAAGAAAGTGACAAGATGTACCACCACCATACAGGTTATGTAGGCAGCTTAAAAACTGTTAGCTTGGGTAAATTAAGAAAAACTTTCCCTGATCGCATTATTAATAAAGCGGTTGAAGGAATGTTACCTAGAAACCCATTGGGTCGTGCTATGTTTAAAAAACTAAAAGTGTATGCAGGTCCTTCACACGATCATCAAGCACAACAACCTAAAGTTTTGGAATTATAGGATAGATTATGGCAGCTCAATATTATGGAACAGGTCGTCGTAAAAGTGCAGTAGCACGTGTTTACGCAGTCACTGGTACAGGAAAATTTACAATTAACAGCCAATCTATCGAAGAATACTTTGGTCGTAAAACTGATCAAATGGTTGCAAAACAGCCTTTGGAACTTCTAGAAAAAACAGCAGACTTCGATCTTAATGTTATCGTTAAAGGTGGTGGTCCTTCTGGTCAAGCTGGCGCGATTCGTCATGGCGTGACTAGAGCCTTAATGG
>DAOVVZ010000048.1:0-7338 GCA_030636915.1 Methylomarinum sp.
AAAGTGTGAACCAAGCTTGTTTGGTTAATGATTGCTTGGCAGTATGAAGCTGTATAAAAAGGGCTTTAGTTTTGTTATCTGCATTTAGGATTGTTTTTAACTTTCCTTTAAATGATTTCTTTTCCGCTTCAGCGGCTTCTTTGGCAAGAATGTCATCAATCTTTTGATTTAAGCTACCACAGTGCTGGCACCGAGAATTTAGGTCTTCTTGTGGTTGATCACATTGGCTGCATGTATTCATAAGCTGTTCTATGGGTTAAGTTTATTTATAAGTTTTAATGCGATAATACATTGAAGGTTGAGGAGTATCTAAAATTTCTTCTTGTTATGTTGTTTTATTGCTGAAATAGGGGGGGCTAAATACTTATGGTCGATTTGGTTTTTATTGTTTTATTGTTGTTGTTGGGCGTTTATTGGTCTAGTGCTATGAAGGCGAGAGAAATCGCTTTTAGTGTTGTAAAAACGCATTGCCAAAAAATGGATGTGTTGTTGTTGGATGAGTATGTTGCTTTGACGGGGCAGTGGCTTAAGAGGGATAAGCATGGCAAAGTAAAGGCATGGCGATCTTATCAGTTTGAATTTAGTTCAACAGGTGATGAGCGCTATCATGGCAAAGTTGTTATGTTGGGTGCGCAAGTGCTTAGTATTCAGTTGGAACCTTATAAAATTTAAGAGTAATGGCTAAAAATAATAAATATGAAAAAATATCTCCTCAAACACAAGAGGAGGCATTGAAAGTGGCAAAAGCAACGCAGCGACCAGGACAAACGAAAGAGCAGACTAAATTAATTGCGCAGGGGATAGAAAAGGGAATTAATCTGTATAAAAAACAGCAGAAAGCAAAATCCAGAGAATTAAGTAAAAAGTTGCATAAAGCTTCTCAGCTCTTAACTGAGCCCAGGCTCTCTGATGAACAGATAATCCAGCATGATATTGTTTCCAAACAGTCGCTTTTACCTTGGTTTTTGTTGGTGATTAGCTGGGTTGGTTTTGTGGTTTTCTTTTTTGGAAATGGTTTGATCTAATATTGAGAGCTTGAGATCGGAAAGGGTGTTTTAAAATCTACTCTAGTGCTTTATTAATAACGCTAAGTAGACGTTGTTGTTCTATAGGTTTGGTGATATAGCTAAAAAGCTGAGTTTTCTCTCCTTTACCTATATCTTCTGGCATGGCATTGGCTGAAACAGCAATGATTTTTGTGGCATCCATACTACGGTGTTTTTGTAATTGTTTTAAAACTTCGTAACCATCTATGTCTGGGAGATTGATATCTAAGAGGATTATCTGAGGTTTGGTTTTTAATGCCATTTCTATGCCTTCAATCCCTGTAGGCGCTTCGCTGAATTGAAAATTGGTATAGCTGTTAATGGTTTTTTTCATTAATAAGCGGTTAGAGATATTATCTTCAATGTATAGTATGTTTATATTTGAGTTTTGTTCTTGTGGTTTGGAATGGCTTGCTGAGGATAGTATGGTTTTTTTTGTATCTAAAGTGGGTGTTTGCTTAAATTCTACCCAAAAAGAACAACCTGAACCGTAAGTGTTTTCAACACCAATCGTTCCTCCCATCATTTCCACCAGCATTTTTGTGATGGTGAGCCCTATACCTGAGCCTTCAATCCCTAATTTATCTGCGCCCAATCTGTTAAACGGTGTAAAGAGATCTTTTAATTTGTCGTCAGGAATGCCTTGTCCTGTGTTTTTTACAAAAAAACGTACTTTGTCGTCGTGTTGAGAAAGCCAAACGGACACGCTACCTTGGTCTTGATTGTATTTAATACTGTTACTTAATAGGTTGCATAGTATTTGATTTACTCGCAAAGGATCGGCTGTAACAATGATGTTTTCTTCAATAGGTAATTGATGAGTAATTGTTATGTGCGCTTTTTTGGCTTGAGGCGATATTGACTCTAATGTTTGTTTGATGAGTTGAATTAAGTTAATAGGTTCGGGGTTGATATTAACATTGCCACTTTCTATTTTTGATAAATCAAGTATTTCGTTAATTAAACCTAGTAAGTGCTCTCCTGAAGAATAGATGTGCTCTAAAGATTCTGTCTGGTCTGCATTTAAAGGGGCTTCTTTGTCTTCGAGTACTAATTGAGTGAAGCCTAAAATAACATTTAATGGGGTACGCAGTTCGTGGCTCATGCTGGATAAAAATTGCGACTTGGCTTTATTGGCATTTTCTGCTGCTTTTTTTGCCGCGGTGATGGTTTCAAGTGCATTTTTACGGTCAGTGATGTCATGAAGAATGCCGACATATTTTTTGATACCATTAATTGTCATGGGGGAGACATTTAATTCCATTGGGAATATAGAGCCATCTTTGCGCATCCCTTGGAGTTCGCGCGCTTTATTGATAATTCTTGGCGCGTGTATGTCTGAGTATTTAAGATATCGGTCATGTTGGCTTGCGACCTGTTTAGGCATTAATGCCGATATGTTTTGTCCTTCTAGCTCTTCAGCTTTGTAAGCAAAAATTTCCAGTGCTTTAGGGTTTGCCATTTCAATGATCCCTCGACCATCAATGGTGATAATGCCTTCTGCTGAATTAGTAACTATAGCCTTTAAGTTTTCTTGTTGGTTGGCTAGTTCATTTTCAATTGATTTACGATGGGAGGTGTCGCGAATAATGCTGGTGAAGAAGCGTTCATTACCTGATAGCCATTCAGTATAGGTCAATTCAATCGAAATAAGTCGATGGTCTTTTGTAATGGCCTGGCTTTCAATTGAGTGTCTGCCGAGTTGTTCGCTATTGGCGAGTAATCTTTGAAAGCCTTTGCGATGTGATTTTCGATGTGTTGGTGGGATAATTATTTCAATCGACTGTCCAATGACTTCAATTGATTGATAGCCAAAAATGTTTTCAGCACCTTCATTCCATAAAGTAATAAGACCTTCTTGATTGAGTGTGATGATAGCATCAGAGGAGGAGTGGCTAACAGCCTGAAAGCGAATCTCATCTTTCCTTAGGCGATTAAAAACGGCATGTAATTCTTTGGATCGTAGGCTGTGGTTGATAACCGTACTTAAAAAAAGGTCTTTGTTTGTATCTTTTTTTATTAAACAGTTGCCGCCAGATTTAAGTGCTTGTATTTTACTGTTGTTGTCTCCTGTAACCGTTAAAAATACAATGGGTATGTGGGTAAAACGGTTGTCTTGACGAATAACTTCGGCTATTTCATAACCATTGCAGCTAGGCATGTTAATGTCCAGCAGGATGACATCTGGCTGGAATGTAATAAGCACTTCTGTTGCTATCAAAGGGTTAGTCACTATTTGACAGCTAAAGTTATGAGCTTCAAGTAATTCTTTAAAGTAATTGGAGATTGTGCTGTCATCGTCAATGATTAACGCGCGATAGCTGTCATGGATGGTTTTATGGGTATATTTGTCAAGAATTTCGACCAGCTCCAGGATGTTAACGGGTTTGACGATATAGCCGTTACCACCGGCACGTACGCCGTCTAACCTAGCGGTAAAATCATCTCTATTAGACAGGAAGATAACAGGGCAATGTATTTTGTTGTCGGCTTTTAATTGATTAACAAGCTCTATGCCGGTGATGGAATAATTGGGGAAGACAATATCCATTAGAATAACTTCAGGTGAGTTATGGTCTAGAAAAGTAGACAGCTCGTCTGGATTATTGATACAACTTATATCGTAGCCAAAATGTTTTGCTTGTTCTTGTATTAAAGAAGAAAGTAACTCATCATCATCAACCAGTATGATTTTGTGTGATGAGGCTGTTATAAAATCATTGCTACTTGTTACGGTCGCGGATTTGCTTTTTTGAGGTAAGGGTTTACTAGTACCGCTTGAAGCATGTTTAATGTCGGCAAGTAATTGATTGATTTGAGCTGGCCAGTTTTCTGGAAATTTCTCGGGTGTTATTAGTAACGAGTGACAGAAAATCTCTAGTTTTTTTGTTGTATTGTAAACTTCTGTAAATTGGAAGGTTCCAGTCGAACCTGATAGTTTATGGGCTAAATCGTGAATGATTTGTATTAGATCTATATTGTTTGCTGAGCAGGGCGAGTGCAAACCATCCAGGTTTAATATGCTATTGGCTAATTCATCGATGCGAACAGGGAGTTGCTGAGAAAAGGCAAGCTTTAATTCTTGTATTCGGTTTATGGCCTCCTCTATTTTATCGTTCATGATAACACTCCCAGATATGTTTGATTTGATCGGCTAAAGTAACTGGGTCAAAGGGTTTGTTAATGACATCAATAGCACCTAGTGATTTGAAGCGTTGGATTTCATCGGGTAATATTTTTGCAGTTAAGAATATGACGGGAATTTGATTCAGCGTAGCGTGTTTTTTTAAGGCATTTAATGTGCTTGGTCCATCCATGTCAGGCATCATAACATCTAATAAAATGAGTTGAGGTTTAAAGTCTAAAGCCAAATCAATAACTTGAGATCCAGAGCTGCATGTTGTTACTTTAAATAGCCCAATGGTTTCTAAAGCCAGAGTCGCTATTTCACGAATATCTGCTTCATCTTCTGCATATAAGATTTTATTAAGTGTTGTCATTTTCTGTGCTTATTGTGCTGAAGCGAAATGTTAGATCTTTAATTCTGGCGATAAGTTCATCATTGGTAACGTTTGATTTTATAAGTGCAGCATCAACTTGTTTTAATATGGACGGCTCGACAGATTGGGCTGAAAATATGAGTATAGGTGTTAAAGGTTTTTGTTTATTAATGATAGGGATTAAATCTAGGCCATTTCCATCTGGGAGGCCAATATCCAAGATCACTAGGTCAAAATTGTCGGATTTTATTTTTTCTATGGCTGACTGTAAGTTGGTAGCGTGAATTAATTTTGCCTTGTTTTCTAATAAGCCTGACATCATCTCAATCAGATCCTTGTTGTCTTCAATATGAAGAATTGTTGACGGATGGTTGGGTGATTTCTTTAAGCATTGGTATAACGCTTTGGTTAAACGTTTGTTATCAATAGGCTTGTCAATCCAGTCAATTATTCTTAAGGCAGAGGTATTGTTTGTTTTATTAATATTGGCTTCAGCAGAAATGATGATAATAGGTAGGCAGGTATGTGTTTCTTTGGCTCGGATTTCCTGAATAAAAGAAAGTCCATCTTGATTGGGTAAGCGAATATCAACAGTCATTGCATCAAAATGCGTTGTTTCAAGAAGTTTTTTGGCTTCTATTGTGTTGCTGCAAGTAGTTACTTTGAAGTTCTGTTGTTCAATAATTAGGGAAAGGAGATTGGCAATATCCTTTTCATCTTCCAGAACTAATATATGCCCTTGAGTTTTGATTTCATCAGCTGGTGTGCCTGAAGCCTGAGTAGATTTATCTGATGTGTCTTCAGGTTCTGGGTGATACTCTACCAATTCAAAAAAGAAGGTACTACCTTTGCCTTCTTCGGTAGTGTAGTTAATGTGACCGCCATGCTGGTCAATAATGGCCTTAGTAATATTTAAGCCAAGTCCAGTTCCGCTTTGTTGTCTGCTATCAGTTGAGTCAACTTGAGAGAACTTTTGGAAAATTTTGTTGCGATATTTTTCGGGTATGCCTAATCCATTATCAGACACAGAAACACGAACTAAATCAGCGTGCTTTGTTATATCAATTGAAACAACGCTATTGTCAGGTGAAAATTTGGCGGCATTAGAAATAAGGTTTGCCATGACTTGCTGTAATCGATTGTTGTCAGCATATACTTGAAAATCAGGGCAGTTGTTATGAAATTGTAAGGAAACATTACAGCTTTTGGCATAGGGTTCGTTAGACTCGATGCTTTGCTTAACTAAGTTTGTAATATTGATGCTATCAAGGTGTAAGTCTATCTTTCCGGCTTGAATTTTTTCAACATCCAGAATGTCATTAACTAAATTGATTAATCGTTCGGTATTGTTATGTGCTAATTCAATCATATGATTAGCTTTTTCTGGGACTTCACCTAAAACGCCACTTTTAAGCATGCCAAGAGCGCCTTTTATAGATGTTAATGGTGTCCTTAGTTCGTGGCTAACGGTAGAGATAAATTCGGTCTTGATTCTATCTGCGTGTTTACGTTCGGAGGTATCACGAATAACGCCCATAAATTGAATTTCATCATTGAAGTTTAATTGATGGACCCATAGCTCTATGTCAAAAACTTCTCCGTTTCGTCGTAATGCGGTGATTTCACGTGTTTGCCCTAATACGTGAGATTCTTTGGTTTTAAGATAATTGGATAAATAACTATCATGCATCTCTTTATAAGGAGAGGGCATCAGGATTTTTATGTTTTTCCCTAGTAATTCGGCGGGTCGATAGCCGAACATATGTTCAACAGTGCTGTTGAAGGATAACATAGATCCTTTCGAGTCTATGGTGATGATTGCATCAGAGATGTTATCTAGCAAAGCATGGAGATGTGTCTCATGAGATAAGCTTTGTTTTCTGTAAAACAGAAAGGCAGCAAAAAGGAGTATGAGTAGAGCGCTTTCCAGCCAGCTGTTATTTTGCCAGCCATAAATGAGAATGATGCCGGTAACTAAGCTACAGGCAAGCATGGGCAGAGATGACTTTGACAAAAATGACATGATTCTTTTTATTATTATATTCATGGCGATTCTTGCATTAAGTATGTTCGAGTATAAAGCCATATAAATGTAGTGTTTTAATTTATAAGCTATTATATTTCTCAAGGTATGGTAAGGTTATTGATTGAACAGGTCAAGGCTTGCTTGGGTTTTGTGTGACAGAGGTTGGTGTATTGTCTATTTGGCGTATTTCGGTTAATTGTTAGAGTAAAAACTTGATAATGAAAATATTAATAGTTGATGATCAAGTGAGTAATAGATTGCTATTGAAGAAAATGCTGTCTAAGAGTTATGTTCTTGTTTTTGCAGAAAATGGGCAGCAGGCTGTTAATTCTGTTTTTACTGAAGCGCCTGATTTGATTCTGATGGATATTATGATGCCAGTCATGGATGGTATCGAAGCAACACGGCGGATAAGAGATAGCTATACAGAAAAATGGATGCCAATTATTATTCTTAGTGCTTTAAGTGATGAGCGTCAGGTTATTTCTGGGTTAAGTGTAGGTGCAGATGATTATTTGACTAAGCCTTTAAATCAGGCGGTGTTATATGCAAAAATTAGCACGATGGAGCGTTCTATTGAAATGCAGAGGAATATACTGGTTCTTAATAAGAAATTAACTCAATATCAAAAAAGCAATGAAATTGAACAGGTCTTTGCTAAGGATATCTTTGATAATTTAATTAAGCGTGATGCGCTTAAGGATGAGGCGGTAAAATATCGGGTGTTACATTCTAAGCGCTTTAGAGGAGATCTGATTGCTGTTAC
>DAOVVZ010000107.1:0-5826 GCA_030636915.1 Methylomarinum sp.
CCAACCTATTGTTATTTATGCACAATAAACTTGTGTAGATACCTATGCTCCTACTGGAGAGGGCTTTTAGAGCGACTTCAACTTTTACCAGCTAGATAACAATAAGAAACTCATAACCCTTTTTAGCTTACTAAATCAATTTTTCAACACTTAACGGTGACATAGCCAAATACTATCAATATCCTTATTATATTAAATAAGGTAGCACGAACTTTTCTCGATACTTTTCCTCAATCAGCGGCCTGAAACCTACCCGACTAAATTAGTTAAGGAATGCGCATGAAATAAGTTCGACAATTAACACAGGATTTTTGTTCGTTTTCAAGGCATGGTAACTGGCGCATAGCTGGCTACGCAATGTTGCCGCAACACAGAAGATAGACAAAAAGGCAAGTCGGTTGCTGAAATCATTTCATACACATTCCTCAGCAACTTAATTTTATTCACATTATTGTGGGCTACGAGGAATTGCAGCCCATGCTAAAAATCTATCTTGTCTTTTGCATCATTAAGCCAGACTAATTATTATCCACATCATTATCACTACCACCTATACCACCTAAGTCAATAATTAGACCCAAGATTGATAGACCACCCTCTAAACATGATAATTTGTGCAATTTTTTGCGATACATTTGCGGCCGTTGCAAGGCGTGTACGTGGCACATAAATAATGTCATCAGGTCCAACAAAAAAGAAGCTACTATCTTCATTCAAACTTAGCAATTCAGTCAGATTCACCCGCCGGGCAATCATCCGTTTCTCATACCGCCGAGCAATAAAAACCTCTTCTATATCTGAATCTAATATACTGCCCCAAGCAAGGCTAATGGCTTGCAATACAGTTAAAGGCTTAGATATTTTATAAGCACCAGGGCTATCTACTGCACCCAACACATAAACATGGGATGCCGCATGTGTTTGTAAAAATAAATTAGCCTGTAAACTATGGCTAATTTTTTCATATTCCTGATTAATAAAAGCATTTAGTTGCGGAATAGTTTTATTAGTCGTTAACACATCACCAATCAACGGAAAAGTAATATAACCATCGGGTCTAACAGTCGCCAACCGACTTAAACCCCGAGGCGCTGTTCTTAAGTCTTTCTTTAATGAATACAACTGAAATAAATACTCATCAATCGTTATATATAATTCCGGCTGTCGTAAAATGCCCCGGTATCTTTTTTCTAATGTTTTTTTTAATTCTTTAATTCCCAGCCCCTGAACCTTAACCAAGCCAATATAAGGCATGGAAATAGTTCCATCCGGCGGTATTTTAATTTTAATTTGATCTAAAACAGGCACTTCAGGAAAGCGAATGGAGATTGAATCCCCCAACGCTAAGAGGTACTCTTTTTCTGGGTTCCATGATTGAATATTAAACAGCACATCTAATACATCACCCGCTTGTATTCTATATTCTGGCAATGAATTATAGTCTGCCGAAGCAAAGGAAAAAGTTTCTGCCTCAACGACAAATTCTGTGTTTTCAGGAATTTCTCTGCGCACACAAGCAACTAGCAATATTGTCGCAATAATATAAACAAAGCACTTTTTCATTATACCCATCATACTAATATCCACACATTAAAGAGGCACCATTTCCATAAACAAAGACCTATATCCAACCATATAAAAACTTAGGAATATAGAATTTACGCCGATTTAAAATAGCACCCAAAAAAACACCTCCGGCTTTTCTAACATTGCTAACCGCCAACTCTGCAATCTCCCATTTGGTTTGCTCGGCCTTAATGACCAACACTACCCCATCAACATATTGAGATAAAACGGCCGACTCAGATGAAGACATAATAGACGCTGCATCCAGAACAACATAGTCAAACACCTGTTTTAACGCATCCAGCCGCGGCTGAAGTGCCTTATCTTCCAATAATTCCCATAATGAAGCAGCGTTGCCCTTTGAATAGGGCATCACATACAAACCATCATACTCCGTATAATAAGAGCACTTCGCCCAAGACAAGCCCTTATCGTTTTTATTTCCTTTTAAGACCTGATAAACAGAGCTTACTTTCGAATCATTAGCTTGACCAGCCTGGCTGCTAAGGTTATTAGAAATATACTCTGTGAAGCCATCACAATCGTTTATTGAAAAAATATCTTGCAAGCTTGGGTTAATTGCATTGGCATCAATTAGCAACACTTTGGAGCGACCAAAACGTGAAAGACCAATGGCAATGGCCAATGATGACACGGTACCACCTTCTTTTCGGTTAGCACTGGTTAACATAAAGGAAGAATACTTCTTTTTGTCCCCGGCAATAAGCTCCCCTTTAAGCTTCTCTAGACCATACTGACAGGAATTAACTACTTTTTTATATTTTTTAGTTAACTGTGCTTTGTTTTCCACATCCTTCGGGAAAACAACCTTTCTTGCTAAGGTAGAAGCTGAAGGCTCTATTTTTTGATCTTGCTCTAAAACATCGTCACCCTGATCATAAACTTCTTCCTCCGGCTCTTGTGTTTTAGTTTCGCTGGCTTTCTCAACGGCAACACTGGCAGCCGTATTATCTTGCTGCGGCTCTGCCATTTCGCTATCAACTGCCGATTCAGAAGAACCAACATAATGGACAGGCTCAACTTTATTATCTACCTCTTGTGCTGTATTAATAGCGCCACATGACAGACATAAGCCAGATTTAGGCATTACCGCTTCTGAGTCACAATGAATACAACGCGACATAATAATATCTCAAAAAATGAATCCTAATGAACGCGGTTTTATATATTTCGCGCAACCAAAAGCTGGTTCAGCAAAAAATGCAGCCCCAAAACTCAACCTGAATCCTTGCTCGCAGCCCACAACCCGATAAGCGGTCTCTTATAGCAGCTTATCGCCCAATTACCTTGAAGCGTTAATCTATTTCTTTTAATTTAGGAGTGCGCACGGAATAAGTTCAACAACTGACGCAGGTTTTTTTGTTTGTCTTCAAGGCGTAGTAACTGGCGCATAGCTGGCTACGCAACAGTTGCATCAACACAGAAAACGGGCAAAAAGACAAGCCAGTTGTTGAAAATTATTTCGTGATCGCTCCTTAGTGATCTAAATTAACTTCAAATTCAAACAGAACAAACTAATCTAAATCCCCAGTCATGTCCGCTCTCATCTGGCCGAAACCGATAACGACTGGCTGACCTTAAAAAAGCCGGTCGACTAAGCCAACTCCCGCCTCGCAATGATCGAGGCACATCATTTTCTCGATCAAAACTTGCATCCATCATCTCTAAGCCACTGTAACCATGAGCATATTCTGAAGCACACCACTCATTAACATTTCCGTGCATATCATAGAGGCCCCAGGCATTAGGCGGAAAACTACCGACGGGCATAGTTTTCCATCGAGAAATACCACGCTCAGCATCACCGTAAATGTACATGCCGTCATAATTAGCTTGGCCACAGGAAATCCCTTCTCCCGTATTAAACGCAGAACTCCCCCCAGCACGACAGGCATACTCCCACTCGGCCTCAGTTGGCATACGACAAGCCCAACCTATCTGAGTTGATAGCCATTCAGCAAAATCAACAGCATCCCAATAACTCACATTAATCACCGGCCGAGCACCTCGCCCCCAACCTTTATCAAATAAGAGCTTACGAGCTGTTGCCTTACAAAACTGGTCATACTGATCAAAAGTAACGGCTTTAGCCATCATTTTAAACCTGTTTATAGTTATTGAATGCAAAGATTCATCACCAATGCGACCTTCTTCCGTAACAGGTGAGCCCATTGCATATACCCCGCCCGGTAAATCCACCCAGTCAGCATCTGTGATTTTTATGTCACCTGAATAATCGTTATATTCCCTTGCGGCATCAACAAGACTGATTTCTGACTTATCTAAGTCTAATACCTGAAATTCTATATTTTCCAGCATATCACCCTTGCTTCTTATGTCCAGGTGCTTGCGTTCTTTGTTCAAAACCTCAACCAATCCGTTTCCGGTCGCACATGAGATACAAACTGGTCGACCATCAAATTGCTGACCAAAACTCCATTTTTGTTCACATTCAATACAAAAGAACATACCAACAATCCTCATTGATTAACACTAAAATATATTATAGTACACATTAACTTTTTTTTACAACTGTCTGAAATTATTAGATTAAGAAAAACTCATATAAGTATTTCTACTTATATTCTATACCTATTAATAAAAAAATAAATACCCCACCACTTTTAGCTATATTTAGTCTACAATTGGCCTGTCAAATAATGGTATTACCAGCGTCCTTTCTGCCAAGAATAATTACAGATTATACCCCTGGCTTTAAAAAGGAAATCTGTTACTTAAACCCCCAGCCCATTAAAGTAGTTTTCTATATGACAAATGAGATTTTATACAATTTAACTCAAGACATTGATGGTATTTATAGCTACCCCTTTAAAAATAAAGGTCAGGAATCTGAGATTCGCTTAAGAACTGAAGTAGCAAAAGAAAAAAAAGACCACTTAGATGAAATCTGTAAACACCACTCTATTGCGGTAATGGATAGAGAAGTTAAACTTTTTTTACGCAAAATGCCAAAAAATGCCGCTATTCTTGATATCGGGGGCTGCTGGGGCTGGCACTGGCGTAACTTAGCAGAAACCCGACCCGATATTAAAATTTATATTGTTGACTTTATTCACCAAAACCTATTGCAAGCCAAAGAGTTGCTTGGCGACAAAATAAATAAAAATATCTTTTTAGTTCATGGTGATGCAACCCAGCTTATTTTTAATGACCAACAATTTGATGGCGTTTGGACAGTTCAGGTTTTTCAGCATATACCTGACTTTGCAACCCCAGTAAAAGAAGCTTATCGAGTATTAAAGCCTGGCGGCTATTTTATTAATTACTCATGGACCAATGCATTCTGGGTACGAGTAATATACGCCATCATAAATAAAGTTTATTACGTTAAAGACTATGTTCCTGGTCGATTTTGGCTGGCTCGAGCTTCCTTAGAGCAAAAAGAGATTATTCAATCTATTTTTAACCATAAAGTTATAGATCGTCACTCAGAGATATTATTTACCCCTGATTTTAGAGTTTTTTTCCCTGGCAAATTAACCGCTTTTTCCGGGCTTATAGATAGCTACATATCAAATAATATAGGCTTATTTTCAAGTATCGCCAGACAACGTTCTTTTCAGGTACAAAAACCAATTCAAAAAAAGTAAACTTCCTCCACACATGAACCGTACTCTAAAAAACCACTCAGTCTGGGGGGGGATAACATTTATCCTCTTTATTTGCGCTCTATTAACCGCGTGTACAACACCTCCGGCTAGCAATTTACCGAAAGTATCAATACTAAATGAAACCGGCAGTCAAACGACTAGCAACCTTATGTTATTGGTAGATAGCTCAGCCTCTTTAAATGACAAGTTAGAGCAGCCCGAATCAGCTTCATCGAGCTCTAAATTCGAATTGGAAAAGCAGCTGCTTAGCCGGATAAACAGCTTACTATCCAAAGATATCCAACTTAATATAGGGCTTAGATCATTTGGTTTTGGCTCATGTTTAAATTGGAAAAGTACACAAAGTCTTCAGCCATTACAACTCCATTCACCCAAGTCACTTGCACTGGCGATTTCTCGCCTAAACTGTGCAAGTGGAGGCAGCCCTGCTGACAAAGCACTAAAAGCAAGCACTGATGATTTAGCAAACTACAGCGGTAATAAAGCTCTTATTTTTATCAGTGATGGTCATTTCACCCCGACTAGTGCGCAGCAAATGCTTCAGCAGTTGAAAGCTCAATATCAGCAACAAATCTGTATTTACCCTATCTGGGTGGGTAATAAAAAA
>DAOVVZ010000055.1:0-7203 GCA_030636915.1 Methylomarinum sp.
CCTGGGTCGGGTCGGCCATCAGTCGGGGCGGTGGCAGGCAATCGACCAGTCTTTCTACTCCGCGCAATGCGACATTCATGCCCTGGCCGCGCGCCGGATGCATGGCATGTGCGGCATCGCCCATTAAGGCAAATGACTGATCGGTATATTGATTAGCATATTGAAAACGCAAAGGAAATGAGGCTCTTGGCCCTGTCGTTAACATTTTTCCTAATATACCTGCTGAAGCTTGTTCTAATTTTTCTAAAAATACTTCATCACTAAGCTGCAAGTATGCTTTGGCAGTTTCTGTTTTCAAGGTCCAGACAATAGAACATTGTCCGTTTTTTAATGGTAAAAAAGCCAGTGGACCTTCATCTAAAAAACGTTGCCAGGCAGTGAGCTGATGACTATTTTCTGTCGTAATTGTTGCCACCAAGCCATCTTGCAGATAAGGCCATCCCGTCACATCAATACCCGCCATAGCGCGCAACTTTGAATCGCGTCCATCAGCAGCAATAATCAAATCAGCCTCAAACTGCCGCCCATCCTCAAGTGTAAGCATACGCCCTTGTTCTAATGCTTGCATTTGTGAGACTTTAGCATCACTGATACAGCTTGCAGCAGGTAATGTTTCTAATTTATCCCACAAAGCAGCCACTGTTACCCTGTTTTCTACGATGTGTCCAAGCTCATTAAATGTGGTATCAGCACAGTCAAAATGTAACTCACCATCTGCTTTAGCATCCCAGACCCGCATGTCTTTATATGGACCAACACCGCGCTGTACCATGCCTTCCCAAGCGCCGACAGTCTCTAAAATATTCTGAGAAGCCTTGGTTAATGCGGATACCCTGATATCAACCGAATCGTCAGTCCATTGCCGCTGGGGGTTGAACATATCCAGCAAGGCGACATTTACCCCACCGTGTGCAAGTGCACATGCAGTGGTCGCGCCTACAATACCGCCACCCACTATAATAACTTCAAATTTCTCTACTACACTCATTTTCTGTTTCCCACTCTGGGTAGTCGTCCCGCTAATCCCATTGCATGCTGTACTAATGCTGATTTTGCAAACGGGAGATGATCCATCACCGCTAAACTAATACTTCTTGCCGCTGCAATAGGTAACCAGTCTGATGAGAAAATCCTTACCAAATTATTAGTAAAGCCAATAGTTTGGTCATGATCTTTTTGTCTGGTTTCTGCATAGTTTTTTAAAAATTGAGCATCACCCACATCTGCATATTTTAGATGTTGTTCAATCAACATTTCTGCCAACTGCACCACATCTCGCATACCTAAATTAAAGCCTTGTCCTGCAACTGGGTGTAACTGATGTACCGCATTACCAATAATGACCGACCGTCCTGAAGTCATACGGTCAGCACGAATTAAGCTTAATGGAAACGCTCGTCTTGGTGCAGTTAATGTTAATTGACCTAATGGATATCCAAAACAGTCTTGTAATTGTTCTATAAAGTTTTCTTCACTGCTAGACATTAAGTCATCGGCTTGCTCATGCGTACGAGTCCAAACCACCGAACACTCTTCATTATTAATCGGCAACATTGCCAAAGGGCCTGATGCGGTAAACCGCTCAAAAGCGACATTATTGTGAGGCAATGAAGACTTAACAGTAGTGACTAATGCCGTTTGTCCGTAATCAGTCTGTTGCTGAGAAATGTCTAATAATCGACGCACTGAGGATTGCCCGCCATCCGCACCAATAACTAATTTAGCGGTTAAATTTATTGACTGTTCATTTTGTTTTAAGCTGACATTAACGGTTTCAGAACCCGACATAAGCCCCGCAACCCGCGCTGGACAAATCTGTGTTATCTCTGTTTGTTCAACTAATTCAGCAACATGATCTTCAATATCTCTGGCACTAATCACATAGCCTAAAGCATCAACACCCTGTTTTTTAGCTGACAAACGCGATTTGCCAAAATGCCCTTGATCAGAGATATGAATATCTTTAATAGCTGTTGCTTTCGACTCTATCCCTTTCCAGGCATTGATGGCTTGCAAAAGCTTTATAGTTCCTGCTGATAAAGCTAAAGCCCTATCACCTACTGGTGAGTCATGTAACTGCTCTCGGGTACTGGCTTCTATCAATGCGATATGTAAACCAGAATCTTTTAGTGCCAGTGCTAAACAGTTGCCTGCCAAGCCACCACCTACTATTAAAACATCGTAATCATGCTGCATGAGTGCCCTGCATTAATCGTTCAATTTCATTAATTTCTTTTGGTACAGCCTGAGTTAACACTTCATGGCCTTGCTTAGTAACCAGTACATCATCTTCAATTCGGATGCCTATTCCTCGCCATTTAGCATCCACTGTTTGGCAGTTTTCGGGGATATACAAACCTGGCTCTATGGTTAAAACCATACCTGGTTCAAGTAATCGCCATTCATTGTCTAATTTGTAGTCACCGACATCATGCACATCCATACCCAGCCAATGACCAATTCTATGCATATAGAACTGCTTATAGGTTTCATCCTTGATTAATTTTGATACTCGGCCTTTTAACAAACCTAATTCAACCAAGCCTTGAGTTAAAACTTTAACCGAAATATCATGCGCATGGTTCCACGGTACTCCGGGTTGAATCTGTTCAATTGCTGCATATTGTGCATCAAGAACCAGTTGATAGAGTTGTTTTTGAGCCAGGCTAAACTTACCCGAAACAGGAAATGTTCTGGTAATATCAGCCGCATAGTGATTGCACTCTACCCCTGCATCAATCAGTAACAAGTCACCTTTTTTTAATTTATCTTTATTTTCCACATAATGCAGTACACAGGCATTTTTACCTCCGGCTACAATTGAGGGATAAGCGACATACCGTAGCCCCTCCTGCATAAAAGCATGTACAAGTTCGGCTTCCACCTGATATTCATACATACCTGCCTGACATTTTTGCATCACTCGTTTGTGAGCATTGCAAGAAACCTCAGCCGCCCTACGCATTAGCTTAAGTTCTTCAGCACTTTTAAATAAGCGCATTTCATGTAAAAAGTGCTCTAATGAAACCAGCTCTCCCGGGGCATTAACACCACTCCTAGATTGTTTTTTGATATGAGTTATCCATTCCAGGATCTGATGGTCAAGCTCACTATCGCGCCCCATAGGGTAAAATACCTTACTTTTATTTTCTAGCAGACCCGGTAAAATCTCATCCATATCATCGATAGGAAAAGAGTCGTCGGCGTCATAATGGGCTGTTGCACCTTCTAGCCCTGCATGTGCACCTTCCCATAAGGCTTTTTTCTCATCAAATTCGCGGCAAAACAAAATGTATTCACCTTGCTCTCTGCCGGGGATAAAGACAGCTAAAGAGTCTGCTTCATTAAACCCTGTTAAATAGTAAAAATCACTGTCTTGCCTAAATGGAAATTCAACATCTCTATTTCGTGTCAGGTTTGAGGCACTGGCGATTAAAGCTATATTACCTTTACCAATTTGCTGCATTAACGCTTTACGGCGTTTTTTAAATTCGCTTTGCTTCATTTCAGTTATTACTTTGCTGTCCGTTACTTGCTTCAAGAAATTGATCTCTGATCGTCAAAACAGCTACTCTTAAATATTCCTGAATTTCCATGACCCCTGAGTCATAAGCTTCTTTCTCATCCTCATCCATATCGTCTTCTACCTCACTATCCATCTTGGTAAACTCAACGATATCTTTCATCACCTCGCCCGTTTCACCCGGCCAGTTTGATGAGGAATTCGAGTACCCCACACCAAATAAAAAGCCTTCACACCAATGCCGAATAGCGTCAAGCTGTATGCTTATGTCCTCATCATTCCCGGGTAAAAACAAGTCATAGCTAAAACTATTGTCTTCTTCATTCAATAAGTTTCGTGTCTGCTCAAACAGTGATACCAGTATCGTTTTATCCTCTTCAATTACTGTAACATCTTCTGGGAATAATTCAGCCAGCCAGCTGGTGACCTCGGTTTTATTCTCTATACACAACATACCTGTTGCTAAACCATGTGCTTCTGAAGCGGTTAAATCCGATTCGTTTTTACTAAAAATGTTACTAATTGTCTGATAAGCCATAAATTTCGGATAATCCTAAAAAAATATATCGCTTATGCTACCATTATTAGATACAAACTGGAATTTTATGGTATTGTTTTCTCACTCTACAAACAGCCATAAAACAACCTAATTAGATGCGCTGTTTTTGTATTGAAAGCCACCTACAAAATCACTCAAATTAAGAATCAAAACGCCTTATGTCCGATTTAGAAAAAGACACATCAACCGAATTAAAAGACTTAGAAGAAAAGCTGGATGTGCTGATTGAACAATATAATTCAATTAAAGATGAAAATAGCAGTTTAAAAACTAAACAGGATCAATTGGTTAAAGAAAAAGCAAAGTTACTGGAAAAAACCACTGTTGCCAGAACCCGAGTTGAAGCCATGATTAGTCGTTTAAAATCAATGGAACATGGCTCATGAGCAAAAATGCAAAATTACAGCCTGTCTTAATTAAAATTCTGGGCAAAGATTATAAAATTGCATGCTCTGAAGATGAACAAGAGTCATTACTCCGTTCTGCCCAGGCACTGGATGATCAAATGCGTACAATTCGAGATTCAGGTAAAGTCAGTGGTGCGGATAGAATTGCTGTGATGGCGGCATTAAACCTAACGCATGAGTTACGTCATTCATCAAACAAAGGAACAGAACCCAAAGAGAATATTTCTTCTCACTTAGCTAATTTACGCCATAAAATAGAAAACGTTTTAGAAAATCTTTAAATCAAGTTAAAATAGAGATCTGTATTTCCTGCAGCGTTCGATTAGTGCTGGGTGTTTCCTGAACCTGTTTTTACCCCGGAAGTAGACTCTCTATTGGTGTGCATGCTCGTTCATACGGGAAGCCTGATGTAGAGATGAAACCTCCACTTGAACCTCCGGTTCAAGGACGAAGGCATGAGACGGCGCAGGCGGGAGATACTTCACTATGCGCCTTGTCTGTCTTTACTCTTCACAGCCTCCGATAAACACCTTATACGCGGAATTGTTAGTTTCTTCTTTATACTCAAAGCCTAATTTATCAAGTCGCAACTGAAACTCTTCGCGTTCAGATTTTGGCATTTGTATGCCCATTAAGACCTTTCCAAATGCTGCACCATGATTTCGATAGTGAAACATGCTGATATTCCAGCGACTACCTAAAGCCGCTAAAAACTTACTTAAGGCACTCGGTCTTTCTGGAAATTGAATGCTATAGACAATTTCACCTAACTCTAACGGTGCATGCCCTCCCACCATATAACGCACATGATCTTTAGCCAACTCATTAAGAGTCATATCTATCACAGCAAAGCCTTCATCTTCTAGCTGGCTAATCAACTCATCCCTATCAGCTTGTTGACCACTACAGGAAATACCAACAAAAACCTGCGCCACCTTACTATTAAAGTAACGATGATTGAATTCTGTAATATTACGTTTACCTAATAATTTACAAAACTTTAAAAAACTACCTGGCACTTCTGGAACCGTCACTGCCAGTAGAATTTCTTTATGTTCGCCAACTAAAGTACGCTCAGCAACATAACGCAAACGATCAAAATTAATATTTGCGCCACTTTCTATCGCCACCAATGCTTGATTAGTAAGCTGGTTCTGTTCTACATATTTCTTTAATCCAGCAACAGCTAAAGCACCGGCTGGTTCTGCCACTGAACGAGTATCATCAAAAATATCTTTAATTGCCGCGCAAATCTCATCGGTACTTACCGTGACCACTTCATCAACATATTTTTGTGCTAATTTATAAGGCTCACTACCCACTTGCTTCACTGCAACACCATCAGCAAACAAGCCGACTTGCTTAATGATGACACGCCTGTTGGCCTGTAAAGCACGATTAAGACAATCCGCATCATCAGGTTCTACACCAATAATTTTAGTCGCTGGGCTTACAAATTTTACATATGCCGCAATACCTGCAATTAAACCGCCACCACCAACCGGTACAAAAATGGCATCTATTTCTCCCGTTTTTTGTCTAAGGATTTCCATTCCAATAGTCCCCTGCCCTGCAATGACCTCGGGATCATCGTAAGGATGTACAAAAGTCATGCCTTTTTCTTTTTCTATCTCCTTTGCATGAGCCAATGCATCATCATAAGAGTCACCAAACAAAACCGTTTTTGCACCCCAGCCTTTAACCGCTTTTACTTTAATTTCAGGCGTGGTTTTAGGCATTACGATTAATGCTTTAATACCTAATTTTTTTGCAGATAAAGCCACACCTTGCGCATGATTTCCTGCTGATGCTGCAATAACCCCTTTACTACGCTCCTGCTCATTTAATGACGCTATTTTGTTATACGCGCCTCGCAACTTAAAAGAGAAAACAGGTTGTAAGTCTTCCCTTTTTAAATAAACTTTATTATCCAGTCGACCTGATAATGAACGAGCAAAATCCAGTGGGGTTTCTATCGCCACATCGTAAACTTTAGCTCTTAATATTCGTTCTATGTATTTATGAATCATTGTGTCGATCAGATACTCATTAATGTAGGCTTACTGTTTCTTGATATATGCCTGACAACTTGCGCTTAAACTCGTTGGTTATTAAGCGAGCATCCTGGCGACTTTTTACTACACGGGGAGTTATCAGCACAACAAGCTCCGTTCTTAATGTGTTGTTAGTAGTACTTCCAAATAATGGTCCAATGAAAGGTAACTCATGTAACACGGGAATACCCTCTTTTGTATATGTCTTAGTATCGTCAATCAATCCTCCCAAAACGATCGTCTCTCCGCTTTGTACAGCAACACTACTCTGAATTTTTCTTTGCTGAATTGTCGGCGAATCAATACCGCTAGTTGTAGAAGCAATAGCCTTATCTACACTTTGCTCGATATTCATAATAACTAAGCCGTTAGCGTTAACCCTAGGTTTAACTTTCAAGGTCACCCCCGTCTCCCTCATTTGAATGGAGCTAGTTTGTATAGGATCAGTACTGCCACTGGTATTGGTTGATTCCGATGTTCGGATGGGCACTTCATCCCCAACCTGAATTGATGCTTCCTGATTATTTAAGACCATCAAAGAAGGGGAAGAAATGACGTCAATTTTATCGTCTTTCGCGGCTGCTTCGAGTACAGCACTAATATCCCCGGAATTGCTGACAAATGCATAACCAAATCCACCTGTCGCTGCTGCCGTAGCTA
>DAOVVZ010000193.1:0-4451 GCA_030636915.1 Methylomarinum sp.
ATTCCGGGCGATCCTCATGTATATCCATCAACCGTTGCGAGGCCATCAACTGTGGTTTTATCCACTTGTTAAATGTCTTTAAAGCTTGAGCAGTGCCACTAAACTGGAAAAAGTAATGCACATGACTACCCGGTTGTAATACTTGTGTTGCTTTCAGGTCTGCATCATTTATCATGACTCTAGGCGATAAACTATAAAGATCCCCTCGTTTATCTGGCTCATAGGTGATCAACTGACTAATGCTTAAAGTCTTTTCACCGACCACTAAATCATCACCTAATTTTAATTTTAATGCTGTTAACACACGCATATCTGCCCATGCTTCTCCTTGATTGGGCCCGTGCTGTTTTATACTTTCAGTACTGTAATCTAGCTGGGTAGTTTTTAAATAACCACGTAATGGATAAAGATTACTCACCGCCTTAACTCCAGCGAGTAATAATTCATCATTTTCAATTAATACTGTGGAAAACTCAGCCGTTCTCGCCTGATTTAAACCTAGAGATTGGGCTTTAGTTATCCACAATGATGGAATTATCGCTGGACTAGTAATCACCAAATCAGCCGCTAAAAACTCTGCGGCTTGTGTGCTCATGGTTCTATGCAAACGGTCAGCAAATAAACTAATCGCAGTGGAACTGGTCACCGCTATCATTAAAGCCAATACTAAAATAGTCAGTTCACCACTGCGACCATCACGAATCAACAAACGTAATGCCAACTGAAAACGACTCATAACATCCGTCCGGCTTCCAATTTAATCGTGCGTTGGCAACGTACTGCAAGTGCATTATCGTGAGTCACTAGCACAAGAGTCGTCTTTTTTTCTTGGTTCAATTCAAACAATAAATCAATAATATATTCACCTGTTTTACTGTCTAAATTTCCTGTGGGTTCATCGGCAAATAAAATAGCGGGCTCTGTCACAAAAGCCCGTGCTAAAGCTACACGTTGTTGCTCTCCCCCTGATAGTTTCATCGGTGTATGGGTTAATCTATGGCTTAGCCCTACTCTACCTAATAATTTTTCTGCCGCCTTTTTTGCATTTTTATCACCTCTTAACTCCAGTGGTAACATGACATTTTCTAATGCCGTTAAACCTGGCAGTAATTGAAATGATTGAAATACAAACCCGACCAACTGATTTCGCAATTCTGCCCGTCCATCTTCATTCATCGTAGTTAAATCCTGGCCTTTTAATTTAACCAAGCCTTCTGTGGGCGTATCTAAACCCGCTAACAAACTCAGTAAGGTAGATTTTCCTGAACCTGAAGCGCCTACAATCGCTATACTTTCACCTTGTTCAATACTTAAATCTACAGATGACAAAATACACAAAGGTTCATCCGATGTGGGCACTGTTTTCCCCAGGTTTTCTGTTTCAATCATATTTACGTGAGTTTCTGACATGCTTAGAGTTTATTTTGTGTTGATAATGACATTATTTTCAACAACACTGATGGCAAAATCAATCGTTGTCTTAGGTGACAGTATAAGTGCTGCTTATGGCTTAGAGACTAAAAAAGGTTGGGTTAATTTATTACAGCAAAAATTACAGCAGCAAAATAAACCCTATATTATTTTTAATGAAAGCATCAGCGGCGATACTTCTGCGGGGGGCTTGGCGCGTATTGATGATGCTTTAGCTCTATATAAACCCGAATTAATCTTATTAGAACTAGGTGCTAATGATGGTTTGCGCGGCTTGTCTCCCAAGCAAATGAAACTTAATTTGGCAGAAATCATTCATCGTTCTCAGGAGGCTGGCGCCAAAGTCTTATTGTTAAATATGCGCATCCCACCTAACTACGGCAAACGTTATGTAGATATGTTTTACAATATTTATCCACAGCTAGCAAAAGAATTAAATATCCCATTTGTACCTTTTATTTTAGAAGAAGTGGCTTTAGTCAAAGATTTAATGCAAAAAGATGGCTTTCACCCCAATGCAAAAGCACAACCTATTATTGCTAATAAAATATGGCAGTACCTATTGCCTATTTTAGAGCTATAATTAACGGCTACTCCCTGCCGTGAACATATTGAGGAAAAATGTCTGTTTTAACACTTAAAAAAGCAAATCAAATCATCAATGGTGCTTTAGCAAAAGCACGACAACTTAACCTTGCTCCCTTAACGGTTGTGGTTTTAGATGAAAATGGTTTATTAAAAGCCCTGCAAAGAGAAGACGGTGCCAGTATCTTAAAAAAAGATATAGCCATTGCAAAAGCATGGGGAGCCGTTAATATGAAAATGTCATCACGTAGCTTAGGCGTGGTAGCAGAACAACGCCCTGACTTTATGAATGCCTTAGTGAATATTGCTGATGGAAAAGTAATGCCTGTTCCTGGAGGTGTTTTAATCAAAGATGAAAATAATAATATTATTGGCGCTGTGGGAATAAGTGGTGATGTCTCAGATCAAGACGAACGCAGTGCTGTTGCTGGTATTAAAGATGCTGGACTTATTGCCGGAATTTAAACCTAACTATCAGAATTTCGTGCCTATCTTATGTGTGATGGGCACGAAAGAACCTTTGCCCATCCTACAGCCAGCCTCGTTATTTAGCTTCTTCTACAACCTTAGGCATTTCTGACGCTGCTTTTTCTGTTGTTACTTCTACTACCTGCTCAACTTTAGCTTGTTGCTTTTCTTTATTAGCTTCACCAAACATCACCGCAGATACCATAAATAAAACACTTGAAAGCACAATAATTGGCATACGCGTTGGCTTTTCCATCCAAAACATAATCCAATTCGGCTTAATCATTCCTACAATGAGAAAACCTATCGCTAAAACCAGTATATTAATCGACCAAACCATCATAAATATTTTCCTTTGTTTCTTACAATTACCAAAGATATACATTATTCTTAGTTAAGTCATTTTTTGCAACAAAAGAGGAAAATCTTATGGAAGTTTTTGCGTTAGTCGTTTTTGGTTTTGCCATTTTAATGGTCTTTATGAGTGTTAAATCAGTACCTCAGGGTATGGAATATACTGTGGAAAGGTTTGGTCGATATACCAATACTTTAACCCCCGGCCTTAACATCATCATGCCAATTATCGATAGAATTGGTAATAAACTAACCATGATGGAACAGGTTAGAGATGTCCCCTCTCAGGAAATCATTACTAAAGATAATGCTATGGTAACCGTTGATGGCGTAGTTTTCTTTCAGATAATGGATGCTGCCAAAGCCTCTTATGAAGTGAACGACCTTGAAGTCGCAGTGCTTAATCTGGTGATGACTAACATTCGTACTGTCATGGGCTCTATGGATCTGGATGAATTACTATCTAAAAGAGATGAGATAAATGCCAGATTATTAAATGTCGTGGATGATGCCACTACCCCTTGGGGACTTAAAGTCACTCGGATCGAGATTAAAGATATTGCACCACCAAGAGACCTGGTCGAAGCCATGGGCAGACAAATGAAAGCCGAACGTGAGAAAAGAGCCTCAATTCTTGAAGCAGAAGGTTTAAGACAAGCTGAAATTTTACGGGCAGAAGGTGAAAAACAGGGTGCAATTCTAGATGCAGAAGGCCGAAAAGAAGCTGCTTTCAGAGATGCCGATGCCAGAGAACGTTTAGCTAAGGCTGAAGCCAATGCAACCACCATGGTATCGGAAGCGATTGCTAAAGGCGATGTACAAGCCATTAACTATTTTGTTGCTCAAAAATACATTGAATCCCTAAAAGATATTGCATCTGCTGATAACAGTAAATTAATTCTGATGCCTTTAGAAGCCAGTAGTGTCATTGGTGCATTGGGAGGCATTGGAGAACTCGCAAAAGAAGCCATGGCTAAAAAAGGATAACAAATGGCCGATATAATAATTGTGTTTTGGTATTGGTGGGTGTTAGCGGTATTTCTATTAGGTGTAGAAATACTTGCGCCTGGCTTCTTCTTTTTGTGGCTATCACTTTCAGGGTTTGTGGTTGGTTCTCTATTACTGCTGGTTCCTATGACCAGTGTGGAAATTCAACTGTTAATCTTTGCCGGTTTATCAATTATTTCCATTTTAGTCTGGCGACGCTATGGTATTCAGCACCGTACAACAACAGATCACCCATTACTTAATCAACGTGGCGCTCAATACATAGGGAGAACTTTTTCCCTAATTGAACCCATTAAAAATGGTCGTGGAAAAATAAAAGTGGATGATTCAATTTGGACGGTGCAAGGTGAAGATTGTCCCTTAGAGACCACAGTTGAGGTAACTGCAGTTAATGGGGTTTTGTTTGAGGTAAAGTTAGTGGATAAAAAAATATAGAATTACTCTTGACTTGATTGAAGATATATTAGGCTATGTCACCGTTAAGTGTTGAAAATCTCCAATAGCTGAACTTAACAACATTTCAGGTGTTAAATTACGATATTCATCCATCACCCTGCACCAACCTAAATAATTTGGAAGATATTTTGTAGCAACTCCATGAAAAC
>DAOVVZ010000319.1:0-3417 GCA_030636915.1 Methylomarinum sp.
CATTGTTTTTGTTCATCACCCTGCTGTTTTGGTAGTTGCCATTTTGTTTCCAGTATTTCGCCTTCAATGTCATTATTGGTTTTAAAGTAAGCCATCACTTCATAATAAGAGACCGCTTTGAAGTTTGCGATTTCACGATCTCGTTTAACAATCAAGGCTAAGGTTGGCGTTTGTACTCGACCTACTGAGCGAACTTGTCGGTCATTGGCTAATAATGTGAAAGCTCTGGTTAAGTTCATACCTATTAACCAATCCGCTCGACCTCTGGCTAGTCCAGAATAATACAGTGGCTCAGTCTCTGAACTGGGTTTTATATTATCTAATGCTCTTTTTACACTAACTGTATCTAATGCAGATAACCACAGTCGTCGACTTGATCCTTTATAGTTGAAGTAATCCAAGACTTCTCTGGCAATCGTCTCTCCTTCGCGATCTGCATCAGTTGCAATCACTACACTATGGCTACGCTTTAATAATTTCTTTAAAACTGTTAGTTGTTTGCTGGTGGACTTTTTTGGTGCCATTTTCCAGTCTTGAGGCAATATTGGTAAATGGGCTAATGACCAGCGTTTGTATTTAGAATCGTATTCATCGGGCGGGATCATTTCCAGCAAATGGCCTATGCACCAGCTGACGATTAGTTTATCACCTTGTAGATAACCATCACCGCGTTGATTGGCACCTAGAATACGGGCTATATCTCTGCCTTGTGAGGGTTTTTCACACAAGTAAAGTTCATAGGTGGTTTGTGATTTTCTGACCAAAAGAACGTACTCACCAAGTTAATGTTTTTAAAACCAGCTATTTTACTGAATCAGTATGTAAATAGGGGCCTTTTTAAAACGCCTCATATCGTGCGCAAAAATAATTTCAGAATTATCCTCTGCGAATTTACATTAAAGAAATAACAATGGCGACCAACGTTGTTCTTCCAAATTATTACATTAGCATTAATCGTGGATATCTTTCCACCATAACAGGCCAAAATCCATGACTCCAATCCATGACCACTACAATATTCCAATCATCAGGTGTTGCATCAATCACTGAGTTGACTATCTGCTCCCCTGAGCCTTTAACTGACGATGTTATAGAAAAGAATTGAATGGTTTTATAGGGGACATCAATTAACAATTCAACACCCACAATTTTTTCTTTACCAATAGTTGTTATGGGTTCTTTTTTACCATTTGTACTTAAAACGTTTGAGGCTAGAATTCTTCCATTGTAGATTTTCACATAGTTGAATATGTCGACTTTAGATAAGCCCTCTGCAAGACGATTATAGATTGCATCAGGCTTTCTAACATTACTTGCTTTTGATATTTTCTCATTGGAAATTACGCTCATCACTTCAACTCACATGTCTTTTTGTTAACAATGCAATTAGCCTTTGTTACCATTATTTAAAAGCGATGCGCTTGGATAGGGAACTTTGCCCGATGGAACAACTTTTGAGGCATTTTCTATATGTAGTTCTTTCGAGCATGTATTTTCGATACTCTGCAATAACTGTGTTTTTATCTTCTTTATATTAGTCTTGAAAGGCTTTATCTGCTTCCTTTAAATCAATGCTGATATTCCAATAACTAACGTATCTGATAAGTTAAATGGCATAAATTGATTTGATCGAATGATTTATTGGTTTTTTGTTTCAATCAATCAACTGAAGTTTATTGGGAAGTTCATTTTGATCATCTTCTTCTATTGGAAAATGTTCTGCTAATAATTGACCGCAAATTTCAATAGCCTCAACTAATTTTTCAGCGGGCTGTTTTGATTTCATACCCTCAACAACAAGGTTGCACACATCATCCCAGTCTTGTTGTTTTAACTTTTCACTAATTGCTTCATCGCCCAATACTCTGACATTATGCTCATACAGTGATACATAGATCAGCACTCCCGTTGCACCTTGCGTACCTCGTATTCTAAATTGATGAAAGGCTTCTAGGGCTTTACGTCCTACTTCTTCTCGCATTTCCTTTTTTGAAATAAAGATGAGTCTAAGTACTGGAAAAAAGGAAGCCAGAATGGCACCTACAATAAAACCTAAGAAGATAATTGCTAATGCCCATGGCAAAGTGATGACTGTTTTTACCTCACTTTCCCATTGTCCATCAATAGGGGTTATTTCTTGTGTATATAACCAAGCGATAGTTAACAAAATCAGACTAAAGAGCACACCAAATATATCTTCAGAACGGTCATAGCGTCCAGAGACACTAGCAACAACAGGGACTATTTCACCACTGGTATTACTTTCAGCACGGGCAATAGCATCTTCAATTATTTTTTTGTCTTCATCTGAAAAATAGTTACTTGCTTTTTTCATTGTCTTTTTCCCTATCTGCTACCAAGAACCAGAAGCGCCACCGCCACCTGAAAAGCCACCACCAAACCCACCAGAACTACCACCACTATTGGCTGAAGATCGTAATATTGCAAAAATAAGCAAGCCTAAAAAGGCAATTAATGCCCAAGCCCATCCACTACGTCCTGTTTTAAAAAGGTTGATAATCAAAGCGACAAATAAAATCACTGATACTATCATTGCTGGAAGGATCCACCATGGGGCTTCTGGCTTGGGTAGGCTAAGTCCCCTAGCCATTGCATCCAAACCTTTGACACCCGAAGCAATACCCGTTGAATAGTCATTTGCCTTAAATGAAGGAATAATCAAACTGTCCATAATTTCTTTGGCCGTTCGATCATACGATCTATCCCAGTCAGCGCCTAATTCTATTCTGGCTTTTCTATCCCCTTTAGAAACTAATAAAAGCATGCCATAGTTTCTATCCTCAAAACCTATCCCCCATTCATCAAACAAATCTGCCGCATAACCTTCTATGGAATAGCCAGCAGCATCGTAATCAGCTAAGGAAGCAATTGTCACTACAAACAATGCCACTTGTTCTTCTTGTAATAATTTTGAGGCAAGTAAGTTAATTTCAGTTGCAGCTTCGGTATTAATAATTTCAGCTTTATCAACAAAAAAATCTGCATCATTGGGACGATCTGGGAATTCTATGGCTAAGCCATTTGTACTCAGCAAAAGGCTCGTCAATAAAACCATTATCTTGAACGGCTTAACCCTATTTAGCATAACTGCCTACCTATAATTTTTTTGAGTAACAAATGAAGTATAGCGCATGATTTGTCCTAAACTTGTTTTCGGTTTTGCTTCATTCTTGAAGCAAAAGTCAAAGAGAATCAGTTTCAACAGTACAGGTGACATTTTTAAACTCAAGAACAAATAAATACCGTTTATAATTCACTACCTAACCTAGCTGCATGTCGCTCTCTATTTTCCTGTCTTTTTTGTTCACTTTTTCTTAGTAGAACATAAACGGAAGTTAAACCTCCATGATGTTTTTGGGCGGTATAAAATGCTTGCACCTCGGTTAATTCAGGTAA
>DAOVVZ010000114.1:0-5623 GCA_030636915.1 Methylomarinum sp.
ATCAGATATTAGTTCAGAAAAAGATTTTAACGTTGTTAAGGCAACTACAAATGTAGGTCGAATTACCGCACCTATTACTTTTAATATTGCATTGCAGTTATTGAGTTATCATGTTGCTTTGATAAAAGGAACGGATGTTGATCAACCCCGAAATTTGGCAAAATCGGTGACAGTGGAATAATCACCAATAAATTAAGATATAATATGTAACTAAAGTTTCAGAGTTCATTTCACCTGTAATAAAGGCTTATACACTGATTTATAAGGCTTCAAGCCGAAATGTCTTCGGGTCAAGTTGTAAGACTTGCACAAAAAAGCATTGTATGTGTGATTCAATTGTTTCCAGCGCTAAAATAACCGCCCATCTCCTTATTTGAAGCTTACAAGCAACACCAAAAACTATGTGTGGGATGATGCTTAGAATAAGAACAAATTAGTCATGGATACCCCAGTTAAAATTTACTCAAGGCATCAAAAGGTGCTTGCTATATTTGTATGTCATCGAGTGAGTTGGATACACTCCAGCAAGCCTTTCGTGATGCCGGTGGCAAATGGTCCACTTTTATCATCTGGGCCAAGAACACATTCACATTAGGACGCTCCCATTATCAGCGTCAATACGAACCGATCCTTTATTGCTGGGGCGAAGGCAATGATCATTTTTGGTGCGGTGCGCGTGATCAAGGCGATGTCTGGTTTTTCAATAAGCCGGTAAAGAATGATCTACACCTCACCATGAAACCAGTTGAACTGGTTGAGTGTGCGGTACGCAACTCCAGCAAGAGTTGGGTATTGTTCTGGACCCTTTTGGTGGTTCAGGAAGTACCTTAATCGCTTGTGAAAAAAGTGGGCGTCATGCATGCTTGATGGAGCTTGATCCCAAATATGTCGATGTAATCATTCGACGCTGGCAGGATTACACAGGAAATCAGGCTATACGCCAAGCCGACAGCACCGCGTTTGACGAGATTTCAAGTGCTACTACCGCCTAATTGCGGTGAATAAGGGCTATTAACGCCGCATATTATGCGGTGAAAATGTTGACCTTGCGGAGAATAGAAGTCATAATCTCCGCATGAATTACGGTAAATATATATGGCAACAGTCCGATTGGCCGAAGTGGCACTATGATGCTGAACGCCTTGTCGGTCTACTGGCAAAGGTCCATCATGCTCAAGGGCATCTCCTTGGGCGTATGCAGAACATAGGCATAGGTTTACGTGACCAGGCCACCTTGCAAGTGCTGACAGAGGAAGTACTCAAAACCAGTGAAATAGAAGGCGAACGCCTGAACCCAGAAACGGTGCGATCCTCGGTCGCACGCCGATTGGGTGTTGACGTAGGCGCTTTAGTGCCTGCTGACCGACATGTGGACGGTGTGGTGGATATGGTGCTGGATGCCACTGGTCATTTTGACCGACCACTCACAGAAGATCGTTTATTCGGTTGGCATGCGGCGCTATTCCCCACTGGTTATAGTGGGATGAACAAAATAAACACAAGTGATTGGCGTGATGATGCATCCGGACCGATGCAGGTCGTGTCTGGCCCCATAGGCCGTGAAAAAGTGCATTACGAGGCACCACCTGCCGAGCAACTTAAATCCGAAGTGTCGGAGTTTTTACTCTGGTTTAATGCCGTTGATGAGTCAGACCCGATGATTAAGGCAGGCTTAGCCCATCTTTGGTTCGTCACCATTCATCCTTTTGATGACGGCAATGGACGTATCTCAAGAGCAGTTGGTGACATGGTGCTGGCTCGAGCTGATCAGTCGCCACAACGCTTTTACAGTTTGTCGGCACAGATCCAGCGAGAGAGAAAAAATTATTATGACAGACTAGAGCTGACACAAAAGAGCACGCTAGATATCACTGATTGGCTAGAGTGGTTTCTTGGTTGTTTGCTACGAGCTATGCAAGGTGCAGATGTTACCTTGTCAGCTGTGTTGACCAAGGCACGCTTCTGGCAGCATTGGGCAGGCACACCGATGAATGAACGGCAAATCAAACTGCTTAATAGTCTGCTGGATGGTTTTGAAGGAAAACTAACTAGCAGCAAGTGGGGAAAAATTGCCAAGTGTTCGCCGGATACGGCATTGCGTGATATTACCGACCTTTTGAATCATGGGGTCTTATTAAAATCGAATGCTGGTGGACGCAGTACCAGTTATGAATTAGCACCTATTGCCTGATTTTATTGCCTGATTTTATGGATATACGATGGTGTTTAGATGTTTGCTGAGTCAGCAGCAGGCGATGGTTATTAATTTGTACTCGCCAATTGTTGGCAGATAGAGATGTCTTTTTTGATCCCAGGTTCGCAGTGACAGGTGCAAGTTTTTCAATGGGAATCAAGGGTCGAATCAAGGGGTCAGCCAGCTTGATTTTTAAAACCCTCGCTTTTCCGATCCCCACCATGGAGTGCCAGTTTGGTAGATCGTGAAATTAATCGACTGACTTTTTGATGAAAGCCACGTTCACCATATACCTCACCTCGTAATGTGGCTTCTGTGATCGGTTTTTCTTGTTGAGCAATATCAAGCGTATTAAATATTTTTTGATAGCCCAGATAACGCTGTTCAGTATTATCACCTAACGCTTTATATAATGAATGTTCGCTAATCAATTCATCCATTTCCCCTAACGCATTATGCCGGTAACTCGACCACTTATAATCAATAAGTGATTTAACCATTCCGGCTTTTAAGGGATTCATTTCAATATATTTATACAAAGTAAACAAATAGTGCTCACTATCAATAAGGCATGACTTAAACCGCCCCTCCCATATTGTGCCAGTACGGTTATTCTTAGCATTGAAATAACGCACATACCGATTCGCCATAGATTGCATAAATATCGTAAGTTGCTTTTTATCTGTTGGTGTTAAGAGTAAATGCAAGTGATTTGTCATAATGACATAGGCATGTAGGGCGCAGCCTGACTTTAATAAAGAGAGCTTTATATCTTCTTTGATGCGAACTAAATCCTCTTCAGATTTAAATATATCCTGTCGATTATTACCTCGATGGATAATATGCAGAGGTTGGTTCGGAATTACGATTCTGGGTAATCTAGCCATAGTGACAAAATACAGGAAGCCAGTTTAAAAATCAAGCTGGCTGACCCCTTGATGCTGGTGAAATCAAGCTGGTTGCCCCCCTTGATTTCCAACAAACACAATCATGTCGACATGCAAGCAATATGTCGACACTTAATTGTAAGGTGTTTATACTATCGACATATCCAACGCATATGTCGATAGAAGTTTATTATATAAACAAATAGTATAAGGTACAGATTAATGAATTGGGATCCTCAGCAGCCATATCAACAACTCCCTGCTTTGCCACCGCAACAGGACATAGAATCCAAAACCATCCTGAGGCAGTGCATTACGGCACGTTCAGCATTAGCTGAATTAAACCAAGCTGCCAAAATAATTCCTAACCAAGCCATCCTAATCAATACGCTTCCATTATTAGAAGCAAAGTCCTCTTCTGAAATTGAAAATATTGTTACTACAATGGATAAATTGTTTCAGTTTGCCGATGATGGTAATGTGGCCGATAGTGCAACAAAAGAAGCCCTGAGATATCGTACTGCACTATACGAAGGCTATAAAGCATTAGAGGATAGACCACTCAGTACAAATACAGCAGTAGCTATTTGCAGCCAAATAAAAGGCACTGAAATGCAGATCCGTCGTGTTTCTGGGACAGCCCTTGTTAATGCTCAGACAAAGGATGTCATCTATACGCCACCAGAAGGTGAAGACCTACTGCGTGAGAAGCTGGCAAACTGGGAATCCTTTATTCATGGTGAGGCAGATCTTGAACCGCTGGTTAGATTAGCAGTGGCTCACTACCAGTTTGAAGCTATTCATCCGTTTACTGATGGTAATGGTCGGACAGGTCGGATCATCAATACCTTATTCTTGATTCAAGAAGGATTATTGAGTTTGCCTATTCTTTATTTGAGTCGCTATATCATTCAAAATAAGCAAGATTACTATCGTTTGCTGCTGGAAGTGACTGAGTATCAAAACTGGGAAGGATGGATATTATTTATCCTGAAAGGGATAGAAGAAACTGCCCAATGGACGAATGCAAAAATAGATAGTCTTGTTCAGCTTGAAAACCATACACGAGATTACGTACAGGAAAAATTACCTAAGATTTATACTCGGGAGTTAATTGAGGTTTTATTTGAACAACCTTATTGCCGTATTGGGAATTTGGTAGCTAAAAATGTTGTTAAGAGACAAACTGCATCTGTTTATTTAAAACAATTGTGTGAGATTAGTGTTTTGGTTGAACAGGAAGTTGGGCGTGAAAAAATATTTGTTCATCCAAAGTTAATGAAAATATTGACCCAAGATAGTAATGAGTTTGATCTTTATTGATAAATCAAGCTAGCTGACCCCTTGATAGTCCTTGATAAGTTAAAGTCTAACCTTCAAGAAGTCAATGCGCGAGGAGGTCAAATGATTGTTTTTGAAGATGAACGATCAGATATTAGTTCAGAAAAAGATTTCAAAGTTGTTAAAGCAACCACTAATGTCGGTAGAATCACCGCCCCCATTACTTTCAATATTGCTTTACAATTACTGAGTTACCATGTTGCTTTGATAAAAGGAACGGATGTTGATCAACCGCGAAATTTGGCAAAATCGGTGACAGTGGAATAATCACCAATAAATTAAGATATAATATGTAGGATTAGGGTATAGGCGTTAACCTGGAAGACCCAATATTACATTAATAAAGATCAAGAATAAAGAAATGGAACAAACACCTCAGAAAATACCTCCATATATGCCCATGTATCAACAAGAAGATGAAATCGATCTGTTTGAACTATGGGGTATTTTATGGCAACAAAAAAAGTTAATTTTTATGGTAACACTTTTGGTTGTTTTGATTGCTGTTGGATACTTAATGATGACCAAGCCGGTGTATCAAGCAGAGATTTTTTTTCTACCACCATTAAAACAAGATGTTCAAACATTAAGCGTGCAAGGAATACAGAAAAACACAGTATCATCAGTTTATAAGCATTTTTTGAGCAATGTACAGTCCAGATATCTCAGGCAACAATTTTACGATAAATATAAATTGCTTGATTGGTATACGAAAGATAAAGATGTTGAAGAGCTTAAAAAGGCGAAGATATTTGAAAAAGAATTTCATGATAAGTTGAAAATAAAACTTCCTAAAAAAGGTGATAAGTCATTTGTAAGCCTTTCATTTGAGTTAAATGACCCTATCAAATCGGCAGAATGGCTAAATAAATATGTTGATGAGCTAGTGGCTAAAACCAAACAGCAGCTTATTCAAGGATTGTATGCAGAGCTTAAAAGTAAAAAAACAAATATTTCAGATATCATAGAATCAATGAGAAATATGGCCAAAGACCGTAGGCTAGACAGAGTAGTGCAGTTACAAGAGGCCTTGGAAATAGCAAAAGCAGCTGGGATAAATAATTCACAAATTAACCAGGCAGCTAATGAGTTGAATATGGAGTATATGAGAGGGACAAAAGCAATTTCTCGTGAAATTCAGATATTAAATTCACGAAAAACAGATGATCCTTTTATTAAGGGATTAAACGACCTAAAGCAA